>JAYVUF010000171.1:0-11223 GCA_043788135.1 Actinomycetes bacterium | reverse complement strand
AAGAATCGATTGGTATCTGGAGTTGCTGCGCAGTATGAGTCTGAAGTTGTGTACCACTCCATTCGAGAAGATCTAGCGAAACTCGGGGTGATTTTCGTTGATACCGATACTGCTCTGCGTGAGCACGAGGAGCTCCTGAGAGAGTATTTCGGTACTGTGATACCGGTTGGAGACAATAAATTTGCTGCACTAAATACCTCTGTGTGGTCTGGAGGATCATTTATCTACGTTCCCAAGGGAGTGCATGTAGATATCCCATTGCAAGCTTACTTCCGCATTAACACTGAAAATATGGGCCAATTTGAGCGCACCTTAATCATTGCCGATGAAGATTCGTATATCCATTACGTAGAAGGATGTACTGCACCCATTTATTCTTCAGACTCTTTGCACTCAGCGGTAGTTGAGATAATCGTGAAGAAAAATGCCCGAGTTCGGTATACGACAATTCAAAATTGGTCTAACAATGTATATAACTTGGTTACCAAGCGCGCTACGTGCGCCGAAGGTGCAACTATGGAGTGGATTGATGGAAATATCGGATCCAAAGTAACTATGAAATATCCAGCAGTTTTCTTAATGGGAGAGCATTCCAAAGGGGAAACTCTTTCGATCGCTTTTGCAGGGGAAGGCCAACATCAAGATGCCGGTGCAAAAATGGTTCATGCCGCACCCCACACCTCCTCAACAATTATCTCGAAATCAGTTGCCCGTGGCGGAGGGCGCACCTCCTACCGTGGTTTGGTTCAGGTACTGGCCGGCGCACATCACTCTAAATCCACAGTGAAATGCGATGCACTCTTGATCGATACGATTTCTCGCTCGGATACCTACCCCTATGTCGATATTCGGGAAGATGATGTTTCCATGGGGCATGAGGCAACTGTCTCGAAGATCAGTGATGATCAACTCTTCTATCTCATGTCGCGAGGATTATCAGAAGATGAAGCCATGGCCATGATTGTCCGCGGATTCATCGAACCGATCGCCCGTGAATTACCAATGGAGTACGCCCTTGAACTCAACCGACTTATTGAACTTCAAATGGAAGGCGCTGTTGGCTAATGTCTCTTGCAACAACCACAAATTATTTAACTCCAACTGGTCGTGAAGAGCCTTGGCGTTTTACCCCACTCAATCGGCTAGCAGGTTTGCACGATGCATCGGTGGAACTTCGCGATCGAATTTCGCTCACGAGCGTGACTCCACCGGAAGGCTTTTCAATCTCAATCGAAAGTGCTTCAGATTTCCCAGCCCTCTCTGTGACGGAAGATGAAGTAATTCTACGAGTCCGTGAGAATGTACAAGCAATTCTTCGAATCAATGTCCCGAATAATTCAGAGGTATCTTCGCCAATCTTCTTGCGTAGAAACACTCTGGATATGTGTCCCGAGGTTTCTCGAGTGCAGATTGTCGCAGGGGTAAATAGTCGTTCCACTATCGTCATCGAAAATGTCGGAGATGGGGTAATTGCAGAAGAGATTGAGTTTGATTTGGCACCTGGAGCAAACCTCACCTTCATCACGCTCCAGGAGTGGTCCGCTAACGCAGTGCATGTTGCTAGACATCATGCAATCTTGGGAAAAGATTCTTCATTTACCTCCTTTGTAGTTACCGTTGGCGGATCCCTGGTGCGCCTGCTCCCGACTATTGAATATAAAGGTCCCGGTTCAAATGCCGAACTTTTCGGACTCTACTTTGCTACGGATGGTCAGCACTTGGAACATCGCGTGCACATTGAGCATGGCGTGGCTGGGGCTCGCTCGCGCGTTAATTACAAAGGTGCCCTAAAGGGAGATATGGCGCGGACGGTTTGGATTGGTGATGTATTTATCAAATCTGCTGCACAAGGTACTGATACCTATGAACTCAATAGAAATCTCTTGCTCTCTGATGGTGCTCGCGCAGATTCAGTTCCCAACTTGGAAATTGAAACTGGAGACATTGTTGGAGCTGGCCATGCGAGTACAACTGGACGTTTTGATGATGAACAACTCTTCTATTTGATGTCACGTGGTTTGCCTGCAGAGCAAGCCAAACGCCTGGTCATAAGGGGTTTTTTTGCTGAGATTATTTCTAAATTGCATCTCACTGAGATTGAGGAGCGCATAATGGAGCGTATTGATAAAGAGCTCTCGGAGGCAAAGCTATGACGAGCCTTGAATTTGATTCTTTAACTCCTGGGCAACCAGTTGCCATCAGCGTCGATGGGGACCCAGTGTGCGTTGCGCGGATCGGGGATGAGGTGTTTGCTGTCTCTAATATTTGCAGCCACTCTAATGCCGAGTTATCTGATGGTGAAGTTAAGGGATATGTCATTGAATGTTGGCTCCATGGGGCGGACTTCGATCTACGCACCGGGAAAGCGTTAACTCTGCCGGCCATAGAATCTATAGAGACTTTTCAAGTCGAACGTGATGGGAACCAAATAGTCGTTAGCCGCAAATCAAAGGAGCAGTAAGTGAGCACATTAGAAATCAAAGGACTTTATGTATCGGTCGCGGCCGAAGGCGGTTCAAAGGAGATTCTTAGAGGAGTGGATTTAACTATTAATTCAGGAGAAACTCATGCGATCATGGGTCCAAATGGCTCTGGCAAATCCACCTTGGCATATTCCATCGCTGGCCATCCGAAATACACCATTACTTCTGGTTCAGTGACACTAGATGGCGTGGATGTGTTAGAGATGACGGTTGATGAAAGAGCTAAATCTGGTCTTTTCTTAGCGATGCAATATCCGGTTGAGGTTCCCGGCGTCTCAGTGTCGAATTTCCTTCGCACCGCCGTAACTGCAATCAGAGGTGAGGCACCCAAGATTCGTACCTGGGTGGGCGAAGTTAAAGAGGCTATGACTCAACTTTCAATGGATCCAGCTTTTTCAGAGCGAAATGTAAATGAGGGGTTTTCGGGGGGCGAGAAGAAGCGCCATGAGATCCTTCAAATGGAGTTATTAAAACCAAAAATTGCTATCTTGGATGAGACAGATTCAGGTTTAGATGTGGATGCCCTGCGAATTGTCTCTGAAGGAGTCAACCGTGTGAAGGCAAATCAGAATCTAGGGATTATGTTGATCACCCACTACACCAGAATTCTTCGCTACATCACCCCAGATTATGTGCATGTATTTGCCGGAGGTCGAATCGTAGAAGAAGGTGGTCCTGAGCTCGCCACCAAGCTCGAAGAGAATGGGTATGCGGAGTACGTCACCGCTTAGCCATGAAATCACCTCTTGATGTCAACGCGATAAAGCGCGACTTTCCTATATTCAATGAGGAGATGCGCGGAGGTAAACGTTTAGTTTTCTTAGATAGCGGGGCTACCAGTCAGAAGCCCTATGTGGTTCTTGACGCGGAACGAGAATTTTATTCTAAGCATAATGCTGCCGTGCATCGCGGGAGTTATTACCTGGCCGAGAAAGCGAGTGAAGCCTATGAAGGAGCGCGTGAAACCGTCGCAAATTTCTTAGGTGTTAATGTAAATGAGGTAGTTTTCACAAAATCCGCAACGGAGAGTCTGAACTTACTTGCAGTTTCTTTTGAACGGGGTTCGGGTGGACTCTCTATAAAAGCCGGCGATGAAATTGTAGTTTCAGAGTTAGAACATCATGCCAATTTACTTCCTTGGCAACAATTGGCTAAACGCACAGGAGCAGTTCTTAAGTGGTTTGAGATGAATCAAGATGGAACACTTGATCTTTCGAAAATCGAAGAAGTAATAACAAACCGTTGTAAAGTGGTGGCCATAACTCATCAATCCAATGTTCTTGGTTCGGTCCCTGACATCGCACCAATAATTTCTCGTGCGCATGATGTAGGTGCGGTCTTCGTTCTCGATGGATGTCAATCGGTGCCACATCAGCCTATAAACATCGCCGCATTAAATATCGATTTTCTTGTTTTCTCGGGACACAAAGCACTGGGACCAACTGGAATAGGTGTGCTTTGGGGAAAGAGCGAACTTTTAGAGGCCATGGAACCTTATTTATATGGGGGTTCTATGATCGAGACGGTGACAATGACGCAATCCACATGGGCCGAAGCGCCGAAAAAATTCGAGGCGGGTGTACCCAATATGGCTCAAGCAGTGGGGTTGGCCGCTGGCGTTACTTATTTATCAAACATAGGACTAGCCAATATTCATTCTTGGGAACTAGAACTTACAGAGAGAGCGCTACTCGGTTTGAACGCAATGGAAGGTGTAAAGGTTATGGGCCCGCAGGGGCTGGAAAATAGAGGCGGAGTCATTTCTTTTGTGATTGATGGCCTACATCCTCATGATATTGGTCAAGTGATGGATCAATATGGGGTGGCGGTCCGAACTGGACACCACTGTGCATGGCCTTTAATTCGTAAACTGGGCGTGAGCGGAACTACTCGAGCCTCCTTCTACTTGTATAACGACTTCTCGGATGTCGATGTATTTCTAGAGTCCGTAACTGCGGCTAGGGATTATTTCAGGAGCCGGTAATGGAATTAGATTCTCTTTATCAGGAAGTCATACTAGATCACTATAAAAAGCCGCATCACAAAGGTTTGCCAGTTGGTGATATCCAAGTCCACCATGTGAATCCCAATTGTGGAGATGAAATTACGTTAAGTTTATCAATTAGAGAGGGAAGAGTGGAGGATCTAATTTGGGATGGGGTCGGGTGCTCGATCTCCCAAGCTAGCGCGTCAATAATGAGTGATTTGGTCACGGGAAAATCTGTGGATAAGGCGAACCTAGCTCTCGAGCAATTTACCGCGCTTATGCAGAGCAAGGGTACAGTTACTGGAGATGAGGAAGTACTGGAAGATGCAATTGCCTTGGCGGGAGTATCTAAATTCCCAGCACGAGTAAAGTGCGCACTATTAAGTTGGATGGCCTTTAAAGATGCAGCAATCCAGAATGGAGCAGAAATATGAAGCAGATAGCAACCCTTGATGAGGTTACCGAAGCCCTCAAAGATGTCATAGATCCAGAATTGGGAATTAATGTCGTGGACCTAGGCTTGGTGTACGACATTAGTATTGATGAAGATAACATCGCCAAACTTGATATGACTTTGACATCGGCGGCCTGCCCTTTGCAGGATGTAATTGAAGATCAAGCACATCAGGTTCTTGCAGATATAACTTCCGAAGTTGTTATTAATTGGGTATGGATGCCTCCTTGGGGTCCAAATAAGATCACCGACGATGGGCGCGAACAATTGCGCGCCATCGGTTTCACTGTTTAATTTATTTTAAGGATAATTTATGTCAATGGCAGCAGGGGGTGGAGCTCAATCTGCCCTGCGTTCCCTTACTCGAGATTCTTCGGTAAAAGATATGAAATTAAAATCTGGCACAGTTCCCCGGATCTTAAAATTTGCCAAGCCTTTTAGGGTCTACTTGATTTTCTTCCTCTTGACGATTATTGCTGACTCATTCTTAACAGTCGCATCACCGTTATTGCTTAAGAATCTGATAGATAAAGGCGTTATCCCCAAAAATGGAAGAGTCGTTACAGAGTTAGCTCTTTTAGTTGGAGTAATAGCCGTGCTTGATACTGGAGTGAACTTGGTATCACGTTGGTTCTCCTCTCGTGTAGGTGAAGGTTTGATCTACGAGATGCGCACCCAAGTCTTTACCCATATTCAAAGGCAATCAATCGCATTCTTCACCCGAACTCAGACTGGAGCGCTGATCTCTCGCATCAACTCGGATGTGATTGGCGCCCAAAATGCTTTCACGAATACTCTTTCAGGGGTTTTAAGCAATGCGCTCACACTCACTCTGGTTGCGGCAGCCATGATCACGCTCTCCTGGCAGATCACGTTAGCTTCGTTAGCCCTGCTACCGCTATTTTTAATTCCTTCGAAATTTATCGGGAAGAAAATTCAGAAATTGACTTTGGCTTCCTTTAACTTAAATGCCGAAATGTCCTCCACTATGACAGAGCGCTTTAACGTTTCAGGGGCGATGTTGGTGACTTTGTATGGTGAACCTGTCAAGGAGAGAGAAAGTTTCAGAGTTAAAGCTCGTCGAGTCGCCGATATGGGAATTCAAACAGCCATGCTCAACCGAATATTCTTTATGACGATCACAACTATTGCCGCCCTAGCAACTTCCCTTGCCTATGGAATCGGCGGACACCTCGCTATCTCCGGCTCGATCACCGTTGGATCTCTCCTGGCAATTACTACCTTACTCGCTCGACTATACGGACCGCTCACTTCGTTATCGAATGTTAGAGTCGATGTGATGACCGCCCTGGTCTCCTTTGAAAGAGTCTTTGAAGTTTTAGATCTCCAACCAATGGTTCAAGATCGGGTGGGAGCCACCCATATTTCACCCAATACTCCTGCGATTGAATTCGACCATGTCCAGTTTTCTTATCCCACGGCAAACGAAATCTCTCTCGCTTCTTTGGAATTAGCGGCACGAAAAGAGATGGTGGATTCAGGGGTTGTGTTATCCGATATCTCTTTTTATTGCGAGCCAGGATCCTTCACAGCAATTGTTGGTCCATCTGGTGCTGGTAAAAGCACGATCTCTGGGCTGCTTCCGAGACTTTATGATGTGACACAAGGAGCTATCAAAATCGCCGGAGTTGATATTCGCGATATATCTATCTCCTCACTCCGAAATGAAATTGGCGTCGTTACTCAAGATTCTCATATGTTTCATGACAGCATTGAAGCAAATTTGAGATATGCAAAAAGCGATGCAACTTTGCAGCAAATTCAAGCCGCTTGCGAAGCAGCACAAATTTGGAATTTCATTACTTCACTTCCCAATAAACTTGAAACGATTGTCGGGGAACGTGGTCATAGATTAAGTGGGGGAGAGAGGCAGCGCCTTGCTATCGCGCGTCTACTGCTTAAGTCTCCGAGTATTGTGATTCTCGATGAGGCTACGGCGCATTTAGATTCCGAGAATGAGGCGTTAGTACAGGCCGCTCTTGAAGTTGCGTTACAGGGTCGAACGAGCATTGTGATTGCTCATCGACTTTCAACTATCCAAAAGGCGGACCAAATCCTGGTACTTGAATCAGGACGGGTGGTGGAGCGTGGCACCCATGAGTACTTAGTGGGGCTTGGGGGTCTTTATCATGATCTCTATCAAAGACAGGTTCTTAATACTGCTCTCTAGGTCTCTGTGATCTGTAGCCGCTGGTTCTTTATGATTGCCGTCGACTCATTTCCATTTTCGCGCCCGGCATTTGCGATAACGACTGCCACGTAGGGAAGAACCACCGCCCCTCCCATAGCAATCCAGCGATAGGGACTTGGTAGGAAAATCGAAGCTATAAAACATCCCGTACGGACCATCATTGACAAAAAATATCGGCGTTGTCTCCCGCGTTGTTCGAGAGAGAGAGCATCTTGGGCGCTCGTAATAATGACGGTTGCGCTTTTCTTAGGCGAGTTACCCCTATGACGTGTGAAGCGCTTTTGCATACTCCAAGCCTAAGCCCGGGTCAACAACCGCGCCTCTTTTAAGTACCCTTAAGTAGCCGTTAACCTCCTCCTATGGTCCAACCCCCTTCCAGTGCTCGCATCGTCTTTGTTACAGGTGGAAATAGAGGAATTGGACTTTCTATCGCCCGCACCTTTGCAGAAGAGGGTGACCTGGTTATTGTTTCATATCGTTCGGGCGGAGCACCGGAAGGTTTGGTCGGAGTAGAGATGGATGTGACAGATCAATTGAGCGTGAATGCCGCATTCGCTGAAATCGAATCTACGTATGGTCCTGTGGACGTCTTAGTGGCCAATGCCGGAATTACTCGCGATGGTCTCACTATGCGAATGAGTGAGGCCGACTTCACTGATGTCATTGATACTAATCTCACGGGAGCATTTCGAACTGCTCAAAAAGCTATTATTTCAATGGTGAAAAAACGAAACGGGCGTGTTATTTTCATTGGCTCTGTGGTGGGTCTTCTTGGTTCTGCAGGTCAAGCTAACTATGCAGCCACTAAAAGTGGTTTAGTGGGAATGGCGAGAGCCCTGGCCCGCGAATACGGTTCCAGGGGAGTAACTTTTAATGTGATTGCTCCTGGGTTTGTAGAAACTGATATGACCGCAGAACTGAACGACACCATCCGTCAAAAATATGTAGCTGCGATTCCGTTAGGGAGATTTTGCTCTCCGGAGGAAGTTGCTGCTGTTGTTAAATTTATAGCTTCACCCGAAGCGGGTTACATCACTGGAGCAGTTATTCCGGTGGACGGAGGAATGGGGATGGGTCACTAATGGCGTTACTGTCTGGCAAAAACATCTTGGTTACTGGAGTTCTGACGGATGGATCTATCGCCTTCCATATCGCAAGGTTGGCGCAAGAGGAGGGTGCGAACGTTCTCCTCACTGGGTTTGGGCGCGGCTTAAGTTTGACAACCAGAATCGCGGGGCGACTTCCTAAACCTGCACCAGTTATCGAACTCGATGTAACAAACGTTGAACATCTTGCAGGTCTGGCACAAGAAGTGAAGAAGTATCTGCCTCACCTGGATGGAGTTGTACATTCCATCGGATTTGCACCTCAGGCGGCGCTTGGAGGCAATTTTCTCAATACAGAATGGGAAGACGTAGCCATTGCTCTTCACACTTCCACCTTTTCATACAAATCTTTAGCGATGGCGGTTCGTGAATTATTTCCACCAGTCGGAGCTAGCATCGTTGGTTTGACCTTTGATGCCACTGTGGCCTGGCCAAAATACGATTGGATGGGCGTTGCCAAAGCAGGGTTGGAGTCCTGTAATCGTTATTTGGCGAGAGATCTGGGAAGCCACAATATTCGAGTGAACCTGATTGCGGCAGGGCCACTGGCCACCATTGCTGCCAAAGCCATCCCGGGATTTTCGGATTTTGAAGGCATTTGGAACGCTAGATCCCCGTTAGGTTGGGATTTCACCGATCCTGAGCCTTCGGCTCGAGGCGCCATCGCTCTGCTCTCGGATTGGTTCCCAAAAACGACAGGGGAGATAATTCATGTGGATGGCGGGGTCCACGCAATAGGGGGTTGAATCCACGATTTCGCCGAAATAGGTTTGACGGGTTATCCTTAAGGCTCAAGTGGAGTTTGTCGCTCCCACCTCACCGGTCTCGACTGGTTGGTCAAGAACTTGCTCACCAAAATTGTGGGCCTATTTTTGCGCGACTCATCCCACTTGAGAACTGTATTGAAGTGAAATCTGTATTGTAGTGAAATCTGTATTGTAGTGAAATCTATATTGAAGTGAAATCTATATTGAAGTTTTTCTAGAGAGGAAGAGTTATCAGCGCCGAACAAAGAATCAACGATCGAATCCGAGCCTCGGAAGTTCGTCTTATTGGTTTTTCAGGTGAGCAAGTCGGAATCGTCTCAACTACCACTGCCTTATCGATGGCAGAAGAAGTTGGGCTGGATCTCGTCGAAATCTCCCCAGATGCCAAGCCACCCGTCTGCAAGATCATGGATTTCGGAAAATACAAATACGAAATCGCCCAAAAAGCGCGAGAGGCAAGACAGAATCAAACCCACATTGTGGTGAAAGAGATTCGTTTTGGATTGAAGATTGAACCGCATGACTATGAGACTAAGAAGGCTCACATCGAGCGCTTTCTCAAAAGTGGGGACAAGGTGAAGGTAACTGTTCAATTCAAGGGTAGGGAGCAGACTCGTCCCGAGATGGGCTACCGACTTTTGATGAAACTTTCAGAGGAAGTTACAGAGTCCGGCTTTGTGGAGTTTGCTCCAAAGAAAGAGGGTAAGAGTATGACGATGGTTTTGGGACCAGTGCTTAAAAAGAGCCAAGCCTCCAAGAAGCCAGCGTCTAAATCAGTTGCTCCTGCAGCCAAGGAAACCCCCAGGGTTCAAGAGGTTCAAGAGGTTCAAGAGGTTGCACAATAATTTTTTACAACTATTTGTAAATGCTCGCAATGAAAATAAAGAAGTCTCTACAGTATCTATAGGAGGTATGAAGTGCCAAAGATGAAAACCCATAGCGGAGCCAAGAAGACATTCCGTCTCACTGGTACCGGAAAAGTAATGCACGAGCGCGCCGGAAAGCGCCACCTTCTTGAACATAAATCTTCACGAATTACTCGCCGTTTGAGTAAAGATGCAACTGGTAAGAAAACCGTAACAATGACAGCCAAGCGCATGCTCGGTTTGAAGTAAGGAGCAAGTAAATGGCTAGAGTAAAACGCGGAGTCCACGCTGCCAAGAAGCGTCGAACTACCCTTGAGCGCACTGCTGGTTATCGCGGGCAACGTTCTCGCCTCTTCAGTAAGGCAAAAGAGCAACTTACTCACAGTATGGTCTACGCCTTCGATCACCGTAAGGATAAGAAAGGCGATTTCCGCCAACTGTGGATTCAGCGAATTAACGCAGGTTCGCGTGCCCATGGCCTCACCTATAATCGGTTTATTCAAGGACTCAAGGCAGCAGGCGTAGAAGTCGATCGTCGCGTTCTCTCTGAGCTTGCAACTAATGACCCCGCAGCATTTGCAGCTTTGGTCGAGTTAGCTCGCGCGCACGTCGTTAACGCCTAATTTAAAGATTTAAAAACTCCTTGTCACACGCACCTATTACGAGCCTTCAATCTCCCCATGTGGGCAGAGTGAAGGCTCTCTTAGGTCCGCGGGGTAAGAAGTTGCGGGCCATTGAGCGTCGATTTATTGCCGATGGCTTGCAATCCCTCCGTTGCGCCTTAGTTCCCCAGGTGGCCACTGCTCCATTAATAGAAACTCTTTACCTGACTGATTCGGGATTGCTGAAATTACAAGCTGAGTTCTCTCAAGATCTCATATTTAAATACGAAGTAATAATGGTCTCGGATCAAGTTATGAATGAGATGGCGGATACTGAGACGCCACAGGGGATTATGGCCCTATGCAAATATCTTCCCCCAGATTTCACTCGATTCGAGGGAGTTGCATTGCAAAAAGTCGCGTACTTTTGGCAGATCCAAGATCCTGGGAATGCCGGTACTGCGATTCGAACAGCCGATGCTTGCGGTTTCGATCTGGTAGTTTTTAGCAATCTGAGTGTGGATATCTATGGTCCCAAAGTGGTCAGATCTACCGCCGGTTCCCTATGGAATATCCCCGTGGTTGATGGTGTACCAATCGAGCAACTCGAACTTTTTGCGGGTGAAAAAAAGTTGACCCTCATCGCTCTAGATGGTGCTGCCAGCCATCGATTAGAAGATGTCGATAAATTAGGGCCAACCGTATTAGTTTTTGGAAATGAGGCGAACGGTCTACCAGAACTTTCA
>JAYVUF010000170.1:0-4042 GCA_043788135.1 Actinomycetes bacterium | reverse complement strand
TTCCGATGGTCGAGAGTGAGACATCGAAACCTGCCACTGCAATATCGGGCCCATTGGTATCTAAAACCAAATATTTCCAATCTTCTGGATAGGCACTTGATCGAGTGGCTAGGCGAACTTCTCCTTGTAACGCCTGTTTCCGTTGATTTACCTGCAGAATTGAATCATACAAAACATAGACTGAGCGTCCGATACTCAAGGCCTTCAGGTGAAAAGCCACGTCACCGGTTGTACGACCATTTCTAGTGGCATCTCCATCAACTACTTGATACTCCCATTGTCCAATTGTTGAACCAACTTGTACCGCTGACAAAAGAATTCCTTGACTTTGGTCTCTATAAAAAATCTGTACACCGTCCGGAGTATCAACACATGCATTTGACCCAGTTACATCACTTGCTGTTCGAGTTCTAATTGGGTCAGAATATTTAATAACTTTTGAGCCGTTGCCATCGACAATCGAGTACTGCCATTTTTTTCCGTTGTATCCCGCATAGCGCAGTACTCCCGTTGTCATATCCGAGTAAATGACATCAAGTCGCTGATTTTTCCCCGCGGCCGAGGTACATACCGAGAGACTGCCGGCGACATTGTCGCGAGTTCGCCCAGTGGAAAGAGAGTTCCCATCGATAATACTCTTTTTCCAGATTTTCCCATTCCACTGTGATAAGTCGAGTACGCCGCTTTTGCTATCGGTATAAATAACAACAGGCTCGCCCCTAAAAATAGTTGTTCTTAAATATTTAGCATCTGCAAGAGGATCTAGCACTGAAGATTTCCAGGGTGCCTGCGGATAAATTGCATTACTTATTTGAGGTGGAGAAGTTCCGAGCTGATTACTCGCTGTTACGGAAAAAGAGTAGTGCGCTCCGTTCTTTAAGCCAGACACTTTAACTGGACTCGAAGTAGCTTGCACTACCGCGTCGGTCTCATTTACAGTAATTGAATAAGAGCTCACTTCTGCGGATCGCGCATTATCAGGTGGATCAAAATTAACTATCGCTGACCGGTCGCCGATAATCGCAAAAACATTTCGAGGAGAATTTGGAATACCCGCCGGAATTCCCGGTGGTGGTTTGATTCGCATATCAGCGAGCATGGCGAGCACAAGAGCTCCTGGAGCGTGAAATACCTTGCCAGTCGGCCACGATGGCGTCATGAGCTCATTTGATCCAGTATCTCGAAATGTCTGTTCATCGAGATGGCTCACCGAAGAGCCGGGTTCATATGGATTTGGGGTGTACAAAAGCGGTTTTAATCCGTTATTTGCGGCAACTCCATTTTTCCCTGACCAGACCAAGGTACTTTGGAGCGCAGTTCCAAGTGTTAGCGATGGAGAGGCTAAATCCATCAACCGACCGCCATCAGGAGTCTGTGCGTAGGCATCAAAGGGCGTTGGTTGATCGATGCTTCCTAATCCGGAAGATCGATCGAACGTATCATTGGAGAGAAATCCTAAACCATGGGCGATTTCATGCACCATGATTGACTCTAGATCATAAAGATTTGAAGGGCAGTTTCCATCAGTTCCTAAATAAAATATATTGGATAAAGTCGAATTGATGTTTACATCGATCTCGGGATTGGCGGAATCTAAATCCCTACCGGCAAGAGCCTCTGCCATCGCTGATGGATACCAAAGATTGGGATCTGGCGCCCCCACAAAATTATGAAAAAAGCTCACGGGGGAGGCGGAGGCTAAAATTCCTGAAGTACCTGCGGGGATGTAGTTGACAATAACATTTACCGCTACTGAAGAACTCCAGTTGCTACTCCACACATTGATTGCTGCTTGGACCGCAGTTTGTTCTTCAATTGGGACATTTACATAGTTTACTTTGAATACACTAGAAGTGCCCAGGTTTTTATTATTTGTAGCGCCGCTCTTTGAGCTAACACTTGGAGATGAAATTGGCGTAGCTGAGCGGTATAGATTTTCCCAGGGGGCAGCGACTCTATCCACTGTAAGAGCATGAGCGGGTGAAAAGTCAGGCACACCCACTAGCGCAATTGCAACCATCATTGCGATCCCAGTTCTTAGAAAATATGGGGTTCGCATAGTACGAAATCTTATCCTCTCTGCGAGAATAGCGAGTATGCGCACTGTTCAGATTTACTCTAGGCATCTTTGTCACCTCTGTGAAGAGGCGCTTAAAACCTTAAAGAATCTGGAGAAAGAATTGAATTTTGAAATTCATGAGATTTTCATCGACGGTGATAGCGAATTAGAGAAAAAATATGGCGACCAAGTGCCAGTGATTCATATCGATCACGTGCATCATGATTTCTTCCGGGTTGATCCGGAGCGTCTTAAGAGAGCACTTCATCCGCATCAATGATCCGATAGGCATAGCCTTGCTCGGCTAAGAAGCGTTGACGATTTTGTGCAAAATCTTGATCGACGGTATCCCGGGCGACTAGTGAATAGAAACGGGCGCTTCGCCCATCGGCCTTTGGCCTCAGGATGCGACCTAGACGTTGGGCCTCTTCTTGCCTTGATCCAAATGTTCCTGAAACTTGTATTGCAACAGTTGCGTCAGGCAGATCGATAGAAAAGTTAGCTACTTTGGAAACAACCAAGCATTTAATCTCACCAGCGCGATAAAGGTTGAAAAGGCGCTCACGTTCTTTTACTGGAGTTTCCCCTTTGATAACTGGAACCCCCAACTCTTCACCTAGGGCATCTAGTTGATCAAGGTATTGTCCTATGACGAGCACTTGGTCATTGGCATGCGCTCTGGCCAGCGCAACGGCGACTTTGCGCTTGGTGAGAGTTGTAGAGCAAAAACGATATCGATCTTCTTGTTCGGCCGTGGCGTAATTCAGGCGCTCTTCTTCAGTAAGGGTAATGCGAACTTCAACACAGTCAGCGGGTGCAATGTAACCTTGAGATTCAATTTCTTTCCAAGGCACATCGAATCGTTTTGGACCGATGAGTGAAAATACTTCACCCTCCATCCCATCCTCTCGTACCAAGGTCGCGGTGAGCCCTAAACGACGCCTCGATTGAATATCGGCCGTGAAGCGAAAAATCGGTGCGGGTAACAAATGAACTTCATCATAAATAATCAGTCCCCAATCAATAGCATCAAATAAATCTAGATGCGCATATATTCCTTTGCGACGCGTGGTCATGACTTGATATGTAGCAATTGTTACTGGGCGAATCTCCTTCTTTGCACCCGAGTACTCACCAATGTCATCCTCGTGCAGAGTAGTTCGACGCAATAATTCATCACGCCACTGCCTGGCTGCGACGGTATTAGTTACTAAAATAAGGGTCGTTGCTTTTGCCAGGGCCATGGCTGCAGCGCCAACTATGGTTTTTCCTGCACCACACGGGAGAACAACTACCCCAGAACCACCATGCCAGAATCCTTCTGCAGCCATCGTTTGATATTTTCGTATTGACCAACCCTCTTCACGCAGGGCAATCTCATGATGTTTACCATCTACATAACCAGCAAAATCTTCGGCCGGCCAACCTAACTTAAGCAGCGCCTGTTTTAAAAAGCCACGTTGGCCAGGGTGGACTACGAGTGTTTCGTCGTCGATCTGAAGCCCCAACATCGGAGCAATTTTTTTGCCGCGAGTGACTTCGCGAAGAACTGCGGGGTCATTGGAGACTAAGGTCAAGCCGTGAACTGGATGCGCTTCTAACCGCAAGCGACCGTAGCGAGACATAGTTTCAGCAATATCAACCAAGAGAGCGTGCGGTACTGCAAAGCGCGAATATTGAAGCAAAGTATCAATTACCTTTTCGGCATCCAAGCCGGCGGCTCTGGCATTCCAAAGCCCAAGTGGCGTAAGGCGATAAGTGTGAATATGTTCTGGAGATTTTTCTAGCTCTGCAAATGAAGCGATTGCTCGGCGACATTCATCAGATGACACATGATCAATATCTAGAAGTAGGGTTTTATCGCTCTGAACAATCAGGGGACCATCAACCATTAAATCAATTCCTTAATGAAGGCCGCAATAAGCGAAATTCTGGGTTCGAGTCGACTGATAAATATATGTTCGAGATTAGCATGAGCGCCGT
>JAYVUF010000169.1:0-4950 GCA_043788135.1 Actinomycetes bacterium | reverse complement strand
TGCAGTTGGAAGAATTGATACTCAATCGTTATAAAGATCTCTTGTTAATCACTGGAAACCCTGTAGTTTTTGAACGTTCAAATTCAAGCAGTTCCGAGGAGGAGCACCATGAATAGACGTTTAGCTTTTTCGGCAGGGGTTGTGGCACTAACCATGATTTCTCCACTTACCGCAGTACACGCCGACACCCCGGCGCCAGTTACAACAATTACATTAGCTACTTGGGGCTCATCCCCTGCAGAATCTTCAGCCCTGAGTGATGCTATTGCCACCTTTGAAGCTCGGTATCCCGCAATCAAAGTCGATTTAATTGTTGATACAGATCACAGCGCTCAAATGGCTGCCAAGTTTGCATCGCATACCCCTCCAGATGTCTTTTATTTAGATGCTGGAGTCGCACAAGATTGGGCTAGCCAAGGTGTTTTGTTGGACCTCAATCCACTCATCGCTTCTACTAATTTCAGCTTGGCTGCCTTCAATAAAAGTTATTTAAAGCCATTTCAATCAGGTGGCGCAACCTATGGCTTACCAAAAGATGCCAATCCATTGGTATTAGAAGGTAACAAATCCCTCATGGCAAAGGCTAAGATCACTAAACTCCCAACCACAATTGCACAGCTGGATGCTCAATCCAAGCTACTGATGGCAAAGAAAATAACCCCTGTCTGCGTTGATGCAGATATAAACCGTTTAGGTGCATTTTTCTATGCGTTCGGTGGTGGTATCGGAAACGGAACAAAATCATTACTAGGTTCCGCTGGTACCAAGGCTGCGATGTCATGGGTGATGGGAAATTATCGCTCCGGTGAATTCCGTACGCCAGCGCAACTTTCTGCGGGCTGGGCTGGAGAAGCCTTCGGAAAGGGCAAATGTGCTTACACAATGGAAGGTGCTTGGGTCGATCCATACCTCAAAGACTCATTCCCTTCAGTGTATAGCCAGCTAATCAAGGGTCCCCTTCCAATGGCAAAGAAGGCTGGATCACTTGCATTCACAGCCGCCTATGCAATTGGAAAAGAATCTGCAAATCCAAACCAAGCCTGGACCTTCATCTCCTACATGACTGGTGCTCGCGGAATGACGATTTGGACCTCTTACGGAGTGGCTATTCCATCTCGGTCAGACGTGGCGATTCCACTTGGCTACGAAGTTAATGGTCAGGTAGCGAAACTGGGCACAACCGTAACCACTCCTGCATTTGTTGGTTGGTCGAAGGTTATTGATGCATTCAACAATGAAGCCAAGAAGCAAATCCAAGATAAGAACTTCAACGTGGCCAAAGCCAGCGCTGCAGTTCTTGCAAAAGCCTCGGCCGCTTGGCCTCAAGGTTAGTTCGAAGTAAACACTTACAACTGTTGGGGTCAGGTCACACAGATCCCAACAGTTGTTTTAAGAAATTTCAGATCTTTGTCCCGATATAACAGATTCGTCACAAATGTATATTCTCTGAACTGATAAGCCGCGGAGAGGAAATAGTGTGATTGGTAATCAAACCCTAGAGCGCGAGTCTGCGGTGTTCAAAACAAATCGCAAGCGTTTGAAACGAAAGCAACTCCTTCGAGAATATCTGGTGGGTTGGAGTTTTGTATCTATTCCAATGCTTCTTTTCATGGTCTTGAATTTCGGAATCTTCTTTTACGCCATTTACATCTCGACTTACCGTTGGGGAATCTTAGGTCCCCGTGGATTCAAAGGCTTCAGCAACTATTCCACTGCGCTGCATGATCCTATTTTCCTGAAATCAATTCGAAATTCAACTCTGTATGCGCTTCTAGTGGTCCCCATGCAGACCGCTTTGGGTTTATTCCTAGCCTTATTAGTCAATGCCAAAATTAAAGGGTCCCAATTCTTTAGAGCAACCTTCTACTTCCCGTCCATCGCCAGTAGTGCGGCTATCACCACTCTCTTCATTTTCTTAATGGCCCCAGATGGCGTTTTTAATAAATTTCTTCATCTTTTTGGCGTAAACATTCATAATCTCTTTAATCAAGGGGCGTGGCTCTCTGACTCCCGGACAGCCCTCTTTTCGATTATTGGATTGAATGCTTGGACCACCAGTGGCACCGTAATGCTTTTCTACCTAGCAAACCTTCAAAGTATTGACGGCACTCTTAACGAAGCTGCCATCGTTGACGGTGCAAGCAAGCGCCAAATATTCTGGTTTATAACACTGCCGCTCTTAAAACCCGCTCACTTTTTCGTTATGGTTACCGGAATGATCGGCGCACTGCAACTTTATGATCAGGCTATTTTGGCTGGTGGTGCAGATGGCAGCCCAGACTATTCATTGATGACGATGGTTCTCTATATTTACAACGCTTGCTTTAGGCAATTTGAATTTGGTTACGCCAGTGCAATCGGTGTAATTCTCTTCGTCATCATATTTAGTTTAACTATGGGACAAAGGCTACTCTTTGGAAAAGGTGCGTGGAGTGGCGATGAATAACAAGATGACTTGGAAAAAAGGAATTTTTCTTTACCTACCTCTACTGGCCTACTCTGCCTTTACTTTCGTACCCTTCATATGGTCCGTAAGTACCTCTTTTAAACCCCAAGACGAAGTATTTCAACAGAACATTGTGCCCATACACGGAACGCTACATGCCTATCACACAGTATTTGGAAAGATCCAACCAAATTTTGGCTCACTCTTCTTCAACTCGCTATTTATTGCGATTGTGGTTGTGACTTTGCACTTGGTGCTAGCAGCTCCTGCCGGTTATGCATTTGCAAGAATGAGGTTTCCGGGTCGAGATATTCTCTTTTATCTCGTTCTAGGAACGATGATGGTTCCAGACCAACTTCGTCTGGTCCCGATTTATCAATTACTTGTCAAAATGGGGTTGATTAGTTCGCACCCCTCGAATTACATTGCAATATTCTTAGTTAAAGCAATTGGTGCGGCAGATATATTTCTTATCCGGCAATATTTCTTAACGCTGCCCAGGGAGCTAGATGATGCTGCAAAGATAGATGGCGCCGGCCCTTTCCAGATATTTAGTCGCATAATGCTGCCTAACGCCACGCCAGTCTTAGCAACCGTAATGATTCTGACATTCCAAGGAACATGGAATGACTTGTTCTGGCCGTCAATTGTTCTGCAGAGCCCTAACCACTGGACACTTCCATTTGGAATCTTGCAGTTCAAGGGTCAATTCTCCACCGATTGGCCACCGATCATGTCTTTAGTCGTACTATCCACGCTTCCGCTGTTGGCGGTCTATGTATTTAGTCAACGTTTCATTATCAATATGCAGTTGGCTTCCGCGGTCAAGGGATAACTTTGAAACCTAACGTCAAAGAGCAAGGACATCTGAGGTCAACCCTGGGCGTGCTCTGGAACCTCAATTTCTCAATTATTGCCACCTCGCTCTTGTGGAGTGTCTCCTGTATTTCTTTAATTCAGGTCAACTCTCTAGTGATACGTCTTGCGGCGATAAGTTCAGCAAATCTGTCGATTGTTGCTAGCGCATATTTAATAATTCGTAAGGTTTATGGAAAAGAAGCTATTTCCTGGAGAGAGATAAGGCGTGATCAAATTTTATTGATGACTCTTTTTTTAACGGGAGTATGCCTCGTTCTCTCTATTGAAAATATTCAGAAATACAACAAAGGCTCTGAACTCATGCGAAGTTATGTTGTTGGTGTTTTTGTTTCAATGCTGATTGGCTGGTTCTTTGTCGCAATTGTGGTGGTTCCAATTCGTATGTGGTCCCATATGGAAGGTAACCAAGTCAATTTGCTGGAAAGCGTTTTTGAGTATCTTAAACAAAACAAAGCTTCTGTCCTGCTGGGGTTTGCAGTACTTTTTCTGGGTTGGCCAATTTTCTTCATATATTTATTCTTAGCTTTGGGGCTAGCCCAAGCTTTTCAAATTGCTAACTTTCCTCGACCTGAAGAAAGCAGCGAAAAATACTTTCGGGGGCAACGCAATGGTCTCAACTAAAGCCGATATAAAGCCTGGGGAGACGGTAGTTTCAGAAGTTGAGATCCTCCGATTCGATGATCTGATCTTTGATCCCAAAAATCGTCCACCTATAGAAGTAGCTATCAAAATGATCCTGGGTTCACATGGCATATACACAGTTCCCTTCGCAGCTATGCCGTTACCACACCATGAGGGTATCGCCGAACAAAATTTATTTCGATGCCTATTCGGACGAGATTCTCTTTTAGTTGCAGATTTGCTTCAACAGCGCCACCCAGAGATTCAAGAGAATGTTGTCTTGGCGCTTGCGAGTGTCCAAGGGTCCAAATTCGATGTTCTCAGTGAAGAAGAGCCAGGAAGAATTCCGCATGAGGTTCGGGCACTGAATGATCCACGATCTATCGAGCTCATGGAGTCCGGACAATGGAAGTTTCCATACTATGGTTGCGTTGACGCAACGCTTATTTGGCTTCGCATCCTGGCTCGAATCGCAGCTTCTAAGCCCGATTTTCTAGATCAAGAAGTGATGGGTCTATCTTTATGGCAACGTGCGATTTCGGCAACGGAATGGTTACTAAAAAGATTGGATACTCCATCTCGATTGATTGAATCGAACAAATCAAATCCAAGAGGCATTCAAAATCAAGTGTGGAAAGACTCCGAAGATTCCTACATGCATGCGGATGGAACCCTAGCAATTGGCAACTCCACGGCATCAATTGAAACCGTCGCAGAGGCTTTTGACGCACTGCATGCTGTCTCTCAGATCATGAAGCAACGTCCATCGAGTGATTGGCCGGGCACCGCTTCCGAGATGCTCGAAAGCGCAGAAATCTTGCGAACTAATTTATTGAAACACATGTGGCTAGGGGATCGATTCGCTCTCGGTACCGAACGTGACATTATTGGAACTCAACGAGCATTTGATTCACAGGCGAGCAACCAAGGTCGACTTCTGGATTCCGGTATTTTGGTCGGTGATCCATTTCTTATTCACCGAGAGACAATAGCCAAAGCTCTAA
>JAYVUF010000168.1:0-3231 GCA_043788135.1 Actinomycetes bacterium | reverse complement strand
AACCACAGCGGAAAGAGCCGTTCTGCTCGGGTTAAATGCGGGATGTGACTTAGCTGTGGGCGCCTACGCCTCACTCCTTGATTCCGAATTAACTCTGGTGGCAGAGTTGGGTGAATTAGATGGGAGACCAGCTCATAAGATTAATGGCTCAGTCCATATTCAGTCACTGCTAGACATAGAAGCCGCTATGAATCTCGGGCTAGATACTGCACGCCAATTAAGAATATGAAGCAAAGGCCGATATTACTTATTCGAGGAGGCTCTGAGCAGCGCGATGAGTTAGCGCTTCAAAAAATGGGGATTGAATTTGTGAGTGAACCGTTTACTCATATTTCTGCTGGATCGAGCAAAGATGCAGCACATCTGCTTAACGCGGTGCAGATACCTCATAGCTGGCTTATTGCAATTTCAAGAAATGCAATTGGATTTTGGGATACATTATTGAACCCCCCCACTTTACAAGAGGCAATTAGATCTAATCACACTCTCAACTTTGCCGCGATAGGTGAAGGTAGCAAGAGTTCGTTACTTACTCTCGGTGCAAACCGAGTTCAATCGGGCGAGGAATCTGACTCGCAAGGTTTGCTCAAATACTTAAGCGGGAAAGAACCTTCGACCGCGATAATTCCTGGGGGAAATCTCGCCCACTCAATATTGCCGGAGGGACTTGAGAAGGCTGGGTGGAAAGTGATTACCGGGGTCGTCTACCTGAACGAACCGGTAAAGGAAGTGCCAAAAGTCGTTGCCGAAATTAGGGCGGGTAAATTTTCGTTGATTGTTGTTCGCTCCCCCAGCGCTGTGCGGGCCCTTAATCAATTCTCTCCACACTGTGAAACTCCATTATTATGTGGAGGTAAATTGACCCTGGCTCAAGCAAAAGAATTGAAATTACCTATTGCCACTTACAGTGATGATCCCTCGCCAGAAGCTATTGCCACCTTAGTAAAGAATTATCAGGAGAGTGAAGTTCGATGAAAATACCTTCTAGACCCCAACGACTTCGTACAAATCCAGCGATGAGGAAGTTAGTTGCAGAGAATTCTCTTCAAGCACAGAATTTGATTCTCCCACTCTTTGTAAAAGAAGGTGCTTTGAATCCTATCCCAATCAAGAATATGAAAGGAGTGGTTCAACACACATTGAATTCACTTCGACATGAAATAGATCGAGCGCTTGAATCAGGAATTGGCGGAGTAATGATTTTCGCAATTCCTGCCAAAAGGGACGAAAGAGGTAGCGAAGCACTTAACCCTCAAGGAATATTGCATATGGCAGTTAACCAAGTGCGAGAACAGGTAGGCGAACAGCTCATTGTAATCGCGGATCTCTGTCTCGATGAATTCACGAGCCACGGACATTGCGGGGTTCTCGATTCTCGGGGAGAAATTGATAACGACGCCACTCTGGAAATTTATGCACAGATGGCGGTGCAATTAGCAGGAGCTGGCGCACACATGCTGGGCACAAGTGGAATGATGGATGGGCAAGTTGGAGCCGTCAGAACAGCGTTAGACGAAGCTAGTTTCACTAAAACTTCGATACTTGCCTATGCCGCAAAGTATGCGTCTGCTTTTTATGGTCCATTCCGTGATGCTGTTGATTCACAATTGAATGGTGATCGAAAAACCTACCAACAAGATCCAGCGAACATCAAGGAGTCAATGCGAGAGATACGTCTTGATATCGAACAGGGGGCAGACATAATTATGGTCAAACCCGGAATGATGTATCTAGATGTTGTCTATGCTGCCTCACAATTTGTTGAACTGCCTATCGCTTCATACATTATTTCTGGTGAGATGGCGATGATCGAAGCTGCCGCTGAAGCCGGTGCAATTAATCGTGAGCAAGCGATACTAGAAATTCTTCTCTCAACCCAAAGAGCCGGTGCAAAAATCATTTGCACCTACTGGGCTCTAGAAGTTGCCCAAATGCTTAAGGTGGGAAAATAAATGAATACTGAAAAATCACGACTCTGGCATGAGAGAGCGAAAAAAGTCATTCCGGGTGGGGTTTCTTCCCCAGTGCGGGCTTTTTCAGCTGTCGGTGGGACGCCTCGCTACATGGTCAAAGGCGCTGGTTCGCGTGTTTGGGACATCGATGGGAATGAGTACGTTGATCTCGTAGGTTCATGGGGTCCCATGATTGTGGGACATGCTCACCCTGAAGTTATCAAAGCGGTTCTTGAAGTATCGCAACGTTCTTCTTCCTTTGGAGCGCCATCACCTCATGAGGTTGAACTCGCTGAAGAGATAGTTCGACGTGTAGGAGCGGTAGAAAAAGTTCGTTTTGTCTCTTCTGGAACCGAAGCAGTAATGACAGCGGTTCGACTTGCAAGAGCCGCAACCAATCGAGATATCATCGTAAAATTTATCGGTTGCTACCACGGTCACGCGGATGCACTTCTAGTTCAGGCAGGTTCTGGTGTCATTACATTAGGTTTACCAAACTCCCCAGGGGTTACCACAGGCCAAGCAAAAGACACCATGACACTTCAATACAATGATTTTGAAGGGCTGAAATCTTTATTTGCTACCCATGGAGAGAGAATCGCTGCCGTGATTACGGAAGCAGTTCCCGCAAATATGGGAGTAGTACCGCCGCTCCCCGGATTTAACAAATTGATCGCCGATCTTTCACATCAACATGGCGCGCTCATGATTCTTGATGAGGTCATGACTGGTTTTAGAATCTCTCGTGGAGGTTGGTGGGGTGCGCATCACAACGAGGGGTGGATTCCAGACCTCTTCACCTTTGGCAAAGTTATCGGTGGTGGATATCCGCTAGCAGCCGTTGCCGGTAGGGCAGAGATTATGGATCAACTAGCCCCCTTAGGAAAGGTTTATCAAGCAGGAACACTAAGCGGAAATCCAGTAGCTACGACAGCGGGATTAGCAACGCTCACGATGTGCGATGACGCTCTCTACGCAAAACTAGATAAACGCGCGCTAGAGGTTGGTACTTTAATCTCCCAGGCGCTATCTGGCGCTGGAATTGCCCACTCCTATCAAACAGGCGGAAACCTATTCTCGTTCTTCTTCACCAGCCATTTTGTTAATTCCTATGAAGAGGCAAAAGATCAAGATGCGAAATCTTTCGCAAAGTTTTTCCACCTCATGTTGGATAATGGAGTCTCTTTGCCACCGTCAGCATTTGAAGCCTGGTTTGTAAATGGGGCTATTTCCGATGAAGATATGGAAACGATTGGGGCTGCTGCCAAGATCGCTGGAA
>JAYVUF010000167.1:0-5875 GCA_043788135.1 Actinomycetes bacterium | reverse complement strand
TTACATATTTTTGTATTGCGTTGGAAGAGTGTGGATTGAAGCTTTGCGTATAGATGCCGCACATCACATATTTGGGCTTCGTCTTAATATTTGGGTGGCTTTGGTCTGCGCTATCTCTTCATTAGCTCTATTGATTCATAGACGTGTTGGTCCAGGAGGAGCAACAGGAGCTCTTCCTGAATTTGAACCATGAACTAAGTCCAGTTTTTGATTTTTTATCGAATAACGCGAGGCTTGAGGTCGCATCCCGCCCTGGGCAATTGGTGATGGCTCAGCCCAACGTAGGCATTGCACCATTGGCATTATTAACCAGCGAACCCGCTCCGACTTTTTATCACTTGACGCTGGGCTTGTCTCCCTTAGGCACCCGGGGAGCTAGGTATCGAATGTCATCGGTGAATTAATAAATAGTGACCCCATGAGCGGCGGCATATAGCCACCCTCCGGCCAATTACCTCAAGCCAAATACGCGACTAGCTGCGTTTAACCAGTCCGCAATCGGTGGTCGAGTCCGATGGAGAAAGAAATTTGTATCCAGTTCTACGTCTCTTTAGGTTGAATGTTTTCAAAGCAAGCGATAGGCCCACTGCCGGAACGCCAGTCCTAATGCTCCGGCAGTACTGTCCATTTGAAGTTAGTGCCTAATCTGGTTTCTTTTCTGAGCAGCCACAATTAGGAACAGAACGAGACCGACCCCTAGCGTACCGAGAACGTAGTACTGAGCGCTTCTAAATTGTGACGGGAAAATCAAACAACTTAACTCAAAGAGGAGCCAAATTAGAGCCAAAATTGCAACTGGAAATTCCCATTTCTTTTCAATGTGACTGGTTCCTGCACCCAAACTGTTTCGATACTTTAGGAATAATAAAACTGTTCCCAAGTATGACAAAGCAGGCATAATTGTTGCCGCAGAAAATAGGGTGTTTAGGGCGTTCGTTGACTTTGAAAGCCCTAGCACAATCGCCATACAAACAACGGTTGGAACAGCAGTTGCCCACGAAGGTCCACCTGCTGAATTTGGGGCTTCGCTAAGTTTCTTGTGGAATGGTAGGCGACCATCGCGAGCCATCGCATAAATCAAGCGAGTATTTGTCATCAAGTTAATCATTCCGCATGCAAAAATCGAGATGCAGACAATCAATAGGAGAATCTTAGTTGCGAAGGCTCCAAGGATACCTTGCACAATAAACGCTATCGGCGCTGCCGATTTTGTTGTTGCTCCCAAATCTTTAATTGCGAATGTAGCACCCAGCAAAAGGATCATTCCCATAATTCCGGAAATTGCTACGGCCTTCTTCATTGAGGATCCAATTACATGCCGAGCGTTCTCAGTCTCTTCGGCAAGATTTGATGCCGCTTCAAAACCGACAATTGTGTAAGCACCAAGCAAAGTACTTAACATAAATGGACCTATCCATGCCCAATATCCATGAGCTGGAATCTGTCCTCTTGAAAATATATTTGAAACATGACCTTGGCCTTTAACAACTGCACCTATAACGATCGCCAGAACGAGGACAACTATTCCGGCTACTTCAGTAACTACGGCCGCAGTGTTTAGTTTTGCGGTTGTCTTTGTGCTCACAAAAATTACAAGCCCCTGGATTGCAATTACAATCGCCGTCTCGACAGCAGCCGACATAGGAGTGAAGGTTTGGCCAATTAACGGCTGGAATGCCACCTGCACAAATGCATAGTCAACTGAAACGGCCACTATAAATAGGAAACAAACAGAAATCCACCCAAGCCACCATCCAGTAACCCAACCAGAAAGTCTAGATCCCCACTGGTAGGAGTATCCAGCTAAAGGAATACGTGAAGATAGTGCGCCGTAGATCATGGCAACGAAATACTGTCCGATGATTACTATCGGCCAGGTCCACAATCCACGAGGTCCACCGGTAGCTAACAAATAGCCAAATGTTGTAAAGATTCCCGTGGTAATTGAAATGAAAGAAAAAGCGACGGCAAATGAATCGAACGATTTAATGGATCTTTGAAATTTCTGCGAATAACCAAACTCGCTAATTTCATCGTGGCTTGCTACTGTCGACATGCTACCTCCCCTAGATAAGTTACGTTAGTCTCACATAAGATTCTAATGAAAACTATAGGCTAATGGAGATATTTCTTCGATTCTATAGAATTTGTAAAGCATGCAGAAGTTTGTACCAATGGCGTTGTGCCTATCTAGAGAACAGCTTTTGAAAGGGAAATCTGATTATGACTCAAGCACCGGAGATGTGGGTTTTTAGAAATCAAACTACTGATGAACAATTGGCTCGACCTATTTTAAATAAAATTGCTGTAGTTACTGGTGGTGGAGGAGAAATTGGCAGGTCTATCGTCCATCTCTTTGTACAAGCCGGAGCTAAAGTTTTTGCCTTAGATATTGATACCAAATCTCTCATGGAAACCAAATCTTCTGCAATAAGGCCCGATGATGTTGAATGCATCCAGACGGATACATCGAGTCCTAGTGAAATGAAGTTAGCCTTTGCGAGGGTTGAATCTAAATATGGCCGTCTAGATATATTAGTGAATAACGCGGCAATATCTATTCCCGGAAACGTTTTGGATACATCAATTGAAGATTTTGAGAGATCAATGGCCGTAAATGTAGGTGGATACATGATTGGATGCCAGGAGGCGATTCCATTAATTCGAAAGAGTGGAAAGGGTTCTATCGTTAATATTGGATCGGTTAATAGTTACATGGCAGAGAGGCAACTTTTTAGTTATTGCGTTAGTAAGGGGGCAGTCATGATGTTAACGAAGTCGGTTGCATTTGATTTCGCCGCAGAGGAAATTCGATGCAACATTATTTGTCCTGGATGGATTGATACCTCATTCAATTTTGCTCATGCAGATAAATTAGGTGGCGTTGAAAAAATTCGTGAGGGCATGAAAGATTGGCTTCCATTAGGGAGATCTGGGAGGCCTGAGGAAATTGCGTCCATGGCACTTTGGTTGGCATCTGATCAATCTAGTTTTGCCACTGGCTCTGCGTTTACAGTAGACGGTGGAATGACGGTAGGTCTTTAAGTGAAGGTTTCATGACCACTCTTGCTATTGATCAAGGGACTTCTGGAACCAAAAGTTTATTACTCGAGGATGACGGGACGGTGCTCGCGCGTGGATTTTGCGGTTTGACGGTGTTGCATAATTCTCAGGAGATTGCGGAATGCGACCCGATGGAACTTTGGAGTTCTCTTGTGAAAGCAGTAAATCAGTCGCTTGATGGATACGGTGGAGTTATTGACTCTGTAGCTCTGGCAAATCAAGGAGAATCGGTTCTAGCGTGGAATCCGAAGACTCACGAACCGCTTTCAAGGGTCATTGTCTGGCAGGACTCAAGGGCGACTCAACTTTGTATTGACCGTAGGGATTTTGATGAAACAATACGCAGCAAAACAGGATTACAGAATGATCCCTATTTTGTAGCTCCTAAGATTCTCTGGTTGCGAAGCCACTTAGAATCGGTTCACGGTAGCGGTCCATCTGTAATCACCACACTCGACACTTGGATCATAGCTAAACTAACAGGGAAATTTGTGACTGATGTTTCTACGGCGTCTCGTTCGCTACTCATGGAACTCGAGAGCCGTGAATGGGACTCGGATCTAATTGAAATTTGGAATTTGAGTAAAGAAATTTTTCCCACCATCATAAGAAATGATTCAATCATTGGTGAAATTCATAATCTAGATCTGCCTAAGTTAAGGGGAGTCTTACTTGCCGGAGTCATTGTTGATCAAGCCGCCGCGCTGTTGGCGCAACGGTGCATTACTGCAGGTGAGGCAAAATGCACTTATGGAACCGGCGCATTTTTATTAATCAATGTTGGAGGAATTGCAAAAGTTTCTGACGTAGGTCTTGCAGCTTCGGTGGCATGGGAAACGAAGGAAAGTCTTGCATACTACGAAGATGGCCAGGTATTTACAGCAGCAAGTGGGGTTGACTGGCTCATTAGAAATGATTTTATTAAAAGTGCAGGAGAAATTGATCACTTGCCGAAATCTAGTAACGGAATTTTTTCAACTTCTGGGTTTTCTGGATACGGTGCCCCTCGCTGGCGGCCTAAAGGAAGTGTCTCAATATCCGGTATAACTTTAGCTTCCAGCAAATCAGAAATTGCTCGAGCAGTGATTGTTGGAATAGCTGCTCAGATTGCAGAATTGATTACCGCCATCAAAGATGATGGAGTGAACATCAATAAACTTCGCGTGGACGGAGGATTAACTCAATCTTCGACTCTGATGCAGATGCAGAGTAACCTTTCACAGCTAGAAATTGAAGTGTTTCCGCATCCCGACGCAACAGCAATTGGAGCTGCGATACTTTCAAGGATGGCTCTTTCACCCAGTTTAGACTTAAAACAAGCTATTCCAGCCTGGACTCCCTCGCGAATTTACGCTCCTGAGTGGAATGCAGATCAGGCCAATGAATACATGAAGATCTGGTCCCAAGTGGCTAATAGCTCGATCGATCAACATGAATTCTGAACCTAATGTCACAACTTTTGACTTTGCGATAATCGGAGCTGGAGTTGTTGGAACGGCAATTGCAAGAGAGCTATCTCATTATGATCTAAAGGTGTTATTGGTCGATTCCAATTTAGATGTAGGAGAGTCAACCTCTAAGGCGAATACTGCCATTCTTCATACGGGCTTTGATATGAAACCAGGAACTCTGGAATCCAAGCTCGTGAAGCGGGGTTACCAATTACTTCATTTCTACGCGGCTCAGAATAATATTGCCGTAGAGGAAACAGGTGCACTTTTGGTAGCTTGGAATGAAACAGAACTCTCAGAACTTTCAATTATTCAAGCAAAAGCAATTGAAAATGGTTACTTGAGTACGGAAATTTTAACGACTGAAAAACTTTACGAGCTTGAACCCAATCTGGGAGGTGGAGCATTAGCAGCACTGAGCGTTCCAGATGAATTCATCATTGATCCCTGGTCGGTGTCAACTGCCTTTGCAACGCAGGCTAAACTTGCTGGAGTGATTATTGAACTAGGTTTCAAAGTCATGAGTATAAACAGGGCCAAAGACACGTGGGAATTGGCTGGAGATGCAAAAACCTTTAGAACAAAGTTCCTAATTAATGCCGCGGGACTTTATTCTGACGTTATCGATTCAATGCTGGGTTTTTCAGATTTAAAAATAACACCACGAAAGGGCGAATTAATCGTTTTCGACAAGTTCGCAAGAAGACTTGTGTCGCATGTCATCTTGCCAGTTCCAACTAAAATGGGGAAGGGTGTTCTGATTTCTCCAACGATTTTTGGAAACGTTATGTTAGGACCAACGGCGGAAGATTTGAAGGATAAGACAGATACTTCTACGACAGAGAATGGAATCAGCTCACTCCTCGAAAAGGGAATAAAGATCGTTCCAAGTCTTATTGGGGAAGAAGTCACGGCAACATATGCAGGACTTCGCGCAGCCAGTAATCAAGGCGATTACTTTATTACGATGCGCACCGATTTAAGTTTTATCACCGTTGGCGGAATTCGATCGACTGGACTTACTTCTTCAATGGCAATTGCTGAGTATGTACGAGAGCAAATAGCTGTATCTGGCTACCATTTTGGTGAAAGATCGGAACTGCTTCCATTAATTATGCCTAATCTTGGCGAAAGGAATTTGCGACCCTACAAGAGTGCAGAAGCCATTGCACGAAATCCGGAATATGGGAAAATTGTCTGTCACTGCGAAAAAGCAACACTTGGTGAGATTAATGATTCCTTTAATTCAGAAATCCCACCAGTATCACTCAACGGGCTCGCTCGCCGTACGAGGGCAGGCCTTGGACGCTGTCAGGGCTTTTATTGTGCGGCAGAACTTGAACGACTCCTTGCAAGAAAGG
>JAYVUF010000166.1:0-4805 GCA_043788135.1 Actinomycetes bacterium | reverse complement strand
GCGGAGCAAGCAATTATAAATTTGTTGGCTTACTACGAACGCTTTGGTGGCATATTTGACTATGTCGAGCAACCGGCCCAAAGTTTGCCAGAATTAGCGAAGATTAAATCGAACGTCCCTATCCGTATTGCTGCTGATGAGTCAATCAGAAAGAATCTGGGCGCAAATTTTAATAATTTCTCTCAATATGCGGATGTGGCAATCCTCAAATGGCAGCCATTGGGGGGATTTGCAGCCGCTCATAAGATCGCAGAGAGGATCCAATTACCCATTGTAATATCGAGTGCTCTTGAGACTGGGATTGGGATTTCTCACGGTTTGGCGCTCGCTGCCTCTTTTTTGAAAGAACCTTTAGCTTGCGGATTGGGTACCGTTGCGCTTCTTTCAGGTGACATAAGCGAGCCAGAAGTTCTCATTGACGGGGGATTCATAGAAGTGAAAAGACGTGAGCCTGTTCATTATGAGAGGTATCTCGCATCCCCAGAGCGTGCACTCTTTTGGCGACAACGTATTCTAAGATCCCTTGAGGTTTTAGAGAGGCGGAGAGAATGAATTCCACAACTCTCGCCCGCTCCACGGTCCGCCAACTAATTGAGCATGGTGTGTGTGATTTTGTTCTATCACCTGGTTCACGCAGCGCTCCATTATCGATAGCGCTTTTTGAGGCCGAACAAGCAGGGCTAATTAATTTATTCGTGCGAATTGATGAACGTGGTGCTGCTTTTTTTGCACTGGGCTTAAGCAAAGCCTCTGATAATTATGTTGCGGTTATTTGCACCAGTGGTACGGCGGCTGCAAATTTTCACCCCGCGGCTCTTGAGTCGTATCACTCGGCCAATAAATTGTTGGTGATCACCGCAGATCGCCCCGCATATCTGCGTCGAACCGGGGCAAGTCAGACGACTTTGCAGGTGGGGCTGCTCGCACCGATCAAAAGCTTGGATGTTGTGGACATAATCGATATTTCTAAAGTTTTATCACAGGGGCCGATTCATCTCAACATGCAATTTGATGAACCATTACTTTCAGAAGATCGTACCGATTGGCTGGCAGGGTTAACTCCACATGTTCAGCCTATTCAACAGATATTGCCAATTGAGTCGGCCAAAGTCTTTACCTTCAAATCGCGAGGAGTTTTAATTGTCGGCCATGATCGCGCTGGAATTGCACCTGATCGGATCATTCAATTTGCCCAGCAGTTGGGTTGGCCTCTGGTTGCTGAAGATCCGCTCTCCTTTCCGGTGGCTATTTCTCATGCCGCACTCTTTCTCAGCGATGACAAAATTCGTAACTCATTAAAACCAGAACAGATAATCGTTGTCGGACGCGCAGCTCTCTCCAGAAGCATTGGAGTTCTGATAAAGGAGTGCGTTGAAATAATCGTGATAGACCCACGAGTTGTCTCAATCGATACCGAACGCCGAGCTATGCAGGTATTTTCTGATCTTCCCGATGTGAGCGTAGATATTGATAGTTCCTGGGTTCCACTATGGGATCATCTCTCTGAATTGGCCGAAGGCGCCTTACAGTTGGATTGGTCAGAGCAGAGCGCAATCAGAGCGGTCACCGCTCATATTCCAAATAGCGCCGCTCTTTTTGTGGGAAGTAGTAGACCTGTGAGGGATATTGAAGCATTTGCTCAGCCTCGCACCGGAGTTACTACCTTTGCCAACAGAGGACTTGCGGGGATAGATGGCAACATCTCTACTGCCTTTGGAATTGCAGAGAAATTTGAGCGCACTTTTGCCCTTCTTGGTGATCTAACTTTTCTGCACGATATATCAGCCCTGGTCAATCCAAGTTCCGCCAATCTCACCATATTTATCATCGACAACAATGGCGGTGGAATTTTTAATACCCTTCCACAAGCCGGGGTAGAGGGATTTGAAAAGATTTTTGGAACAGCACATAATTTAGATATTGAAAAAACTATTCACGGTTTTGGTCTTAGCGTGCAAAAAGTGAAGAGCGAATCCGACTTATTGCACTCCATAAATCATGAAATGCATGGCCTAAATTTTGTAGTTGTCGAAGTACCCCCCCGCACGCTAAATGCCGAGAGATTAAAAGAGGTTACTCAAAGCCTGGTTAACGCGGTTCGAATCGGTAGTAATTTAGCCTGACTCTCCGCCAGCTCTTTTTCAGCGCTGGAACCAGCCACGATTCCACATCCGGCAAATAGTCGAATTGATCTTTGATCTTCAGAGATCTCCCCGCAGCGCAGAGCTATACCCATCTCTCCATCACCATGCGCATCGACCCATCCGACGGGTCCTGCATATCTACCTCGATTCATAGATTCCAGCTCAGCGATTACCTCCCGAGCTACCTCTGTCGGGGTACCACAAACAGCGGCCGATGGATGTAGGGCAGCAACTAATTTAAATATATCCACCTTGGAGGCAGTTTCGTTTATAACTCCGGTTACATCCGTCGCTAGGTGCATGACATTGGGAAGGTGAAGAACAAAAGGGGCATCTGGAACATTTGTTGAGGAGGCGAATGGCTCAAGCGCCTCTGCAACAGAACGCACTGCATACTCATGTTCCTCTAAATCTTTAGAAGATTTTGAGAGAGATCCTGCGAGAGCCAAATCTCGCTCTTCATCACCCGTGCGTCTGATAGTTCCTGCGAGTACTCTTGAGGTTACTAGTGACTTACTGAGACGAACTAGTAATTCCGGTGTCGCCCCGATGAGATTATCCACTAAGAATATCCAAGTGGATGGATACTCCGTTTCCAGTGACGCGATGAGCGCTGCTGGTTCAATCGCGCGATCAGCGCAAGCAATAAGATCTCGAGCTAAGACAACCTTTTCGAGTTCACCAGATTTTATGCGAGCAACAGATTTCTCAACGGCGCCAGTCCACTCATTATCTGAAAGAGCACCTTGCTTCCACGTCAGATTTAATCCTTTTTTAGAATTTGTAGGAATTAAACGGCCAATTAGCTCAGGTTGTTTATCACCGATCCAGGTAATCCAAGACTTGCCACTTTTCTGGACTACAACAATTTCAGGAATAGTCAGGAGAGAAGGTTGATCGTCGGTAAAGGCAAAAGAGGTAAAAAGTATGGGGCCAGTACCGACGCCATGAACATTATTTTTAATTTCAAGTTGCGAGAGTTCTTTCTGCCACCACGAAGAAGCTTCAGTAAATCTCTTCTTACCTTTTACGACATGACTCTTGAAATTTCCAAATGCAACAAATCCATCAGAGCCACGAATCCAACTGGCGCTAATCGGAAGATGAGTCGCGATCTCACTTAGGCGAGGATGGTCCCCCAGAAGTTCGGTCGTAATGCGTACAGCCATAGGCTTAAGTTAAGTACCTTTAACGTTTTGGGACAAAACGCCAGATCGTTGGCATCGCGGTGGATGCAATTGCGATTTTCACCACTTCACCGAGAATAAATGGTGTGAAGCCAAATTTAAGGGTGACCGCCCAAGAGGCGTGAATTGCATGATGCAACCACAGTAATCCAGCTGAAAAAATGACCAGATCTCCAAGAATCATGGTTGGAATGACGGTTTTGATCTTTTGATCCCACTTATGGCCGGCTAGATACCCAGTAAGGAGTGATGCGAGCAACATTCCTACGAGATATCCACCGGTAGCGCCTGAGATTCGGGAGAAACCATGTGCCCCTGCGGCAAATACTGGCGCACCCAAAATGCCGATAATCAGATATGTTGCAAAAGTTGTGAAACCTAGAGATGCGCCATAAGCGCTACCTAGTAGAAGTACACCTAAGGTCTGGCCAGTAAGGGGAACCGGGGACCCGGGAATTGGAAAGGAGATTTGAGCCATCAGTGAGAGAAATGCTGCCCCACCAACTACTAGTGCAATCTTGGTAGTGGCATCGCTACGCGAGATGAGCGTTCCACGCAGAGTGGCGCTTGACGAAATTGACATCTTTTTCCCTTTCGAACTGAATCCTAAACTACGGGCCAATTGGTTTGAAGTTGTCATCCCAGCCTAGTATCGAAAGAATGAACCCGTGAGTAAGTCAGCGGATTTGAATAAAGAGCCAGATGAAGTGGCTTCGATGTTCGATGGAGTAGCCAAGCGCTACGACTTCATGAACGACCTTTTAAGCCTAGGTCAGACCAAGGTTTGGCGGAAGAAGGCGACTGCGATCATTGCTCCTAGAGCAGGTATGAAGATTCTTGATATCGCGGCTGGAACGGGTTCTTCGAGCCGTCCTCTCGCCGATGCTGGCGCAGATGTCATTCCAGCCGATTTTTCCCCAGGAATGTTAAATGCTGGCAAGAAGCGTCATCCCGATCTGCACTTCACCTTGGCCGATGCGCTAAATCTCCCATTTCTTAATGATGAATTCGATGTAACCACTATTTCATTTGGATTGCGCAATACCAATGATGTAGTCAAGGCGCTCCAAGAGGCACTGCGTGTGACGAAGCCTGGTGGAAGACTCGTGGTTGTTGAGTTTTCACATCCGACAAATAAACTATTCCGTACCATTTACATGAAGTATTTGATGGAGCTCTTGCCAAAAGTTTCTAAGAAACTAGCATCCAACCCTGATGCATATGTTTATCTAGCACAGTCAATTCAGGCTTGGCCCTCACAAGAGCAACTTGCCGAAAAAATCAGGTCAGTGGGATGGGGAAGTGTCGCTTGGCAGAACTTCACCTTTGGCATTGTTGCGGTACACATTGCCTACAAAGATTCGCAGTAATTCATGGCATTTGGGATTCCGCACCTTGATGTAAGACTAGAACTCTCCATTCGCGCGGATATGAAGCGAGTCGAAGATTTGTTGCTCCTGCAGATTCAGGGTGA
>JAYVUF010000165.1:0-3678 GCA_043788135.1 Actinomycetes bacterium | reverse complement strand
GTCCAGGGGCTGGTTCAGGGTCCGGTTCTGGTTCAGGTTCCGGTCTAGGGTCCGGTTCAGGGTCCGGTTCAGGGCCCTGGGGCCGCTGTGAGGCAGTAGGTCGTGGTGGGACTATCGTGTCCGGCAGGGCCGGAGGATGCGGTGTGAGAGGCAGGGGTGGTGCCTCGAGGTAGGGGCGAGGTGAGAGGCGGATGAAGTCGTTGTCGTTAGGGGTACTATCATTACAAGGGAGTCGAAAGTTGATGTTGAGATCAAAAATCACATCCTTGCTGATGCGCATTTTCCCATATGTGCCGTTGATTTTTATCTCGATGACCTTGTAGACACGCTCAAGGGTGGAGGTGTAGGAGTACCCTACCATACGGGCCTTAAAGGCGCGGGGGTGCCCGACCTTGCCCAAGAGTTTTTTTGGTCATGGTGGACGTAACACGGAGTCCAGAATGGTTGTAGGACATCAAGCGGGACAGGGACTTTGTTGATGAAGGTGTAGGGGGACGTCTTGAGGGATTTCACGAGGTTAAACGATATTGTCTGGCAGGCGTAGTCCATAGCGTAGTCCCACATGAAGATGGGAACAGGCGGGCTGGGCGTGAGCATGATGACATTTGTCTTTAGGGTGATTAGCCCGACAGAGCGTTCCGCAATACCATTTGCGTGCTTGTCACGTGGTGGGGTGCGCTCTAAGGTATACATGTGCTCAGCCGCGCAGGCGAGAAACTCCATGGAATTGTAATTTCGCTCTGCGTCAACTCTGATGAACCTGGAGTCAGGGGGTTCAGCATCATTGTCGGTGTTGAACAAGAAGTAACGATCAATATTGCCAGCTTTCCACTCAGGATGTTGATTGAAGAGGGCGTTGGTCTTCGTGACAATCTCGAGCGCGGTGCGATTTTTGGTGAACAGCGGATATCGACATTTCGTGAGCAGGTCAGTGTATATATCGCAATGCTTGTTGCCTTGTCTGGACATGGTCGTACACGTGAAAGCATCTAGCGCAAACTGTTGTCCTGGACGAGTAGGGAGAGGACGATGATTGCGGCGATGATTCGTTGAGGCTTGACGCATGCCTCCGAGGACACAACCAGAGCATAGACCGCGGGGTGCCTTCGCATCGTAATCCGTGTAGTCCGCGCCAGGGGTGTGCTTTCGATGCCACGCCATGCCCTCTGCGCCAGGGTGACCGAGGGAGGCGTGGAGGTGCTCAAACTTGGACGTTGGAACAGCATTAGTATAGAGGACACGGTGCTGCGACGGAGACTTGACAGCCGCAGGTGGGTCAGGGAGAGATGGGAGGAGAGAGCGCATGGATAGGGGCTTATTCTGCTGGGGCAGCATATGATACAGGCCGTTGCGTTGTTCTCCCCGAATTGCTACTGTTCCAGTACGGGCCATGACATCGAGCTCATTAGAAACAGATTTAGTCGTGTAAGCGGAGCAACCATGCTCGGTGAATAACACCACATATCCGCGCTTGCAGAGGGCAGAAACACTAACCAGTGTGTCAATGTTGCCAGGCAATCGAATGCATGGGAGCTTCAGGTTACCGAGGATAGTGCCTTGGGTTGTGGGTTGATATGACTTTCCAAAAGCACCTTGAACCGTCGTGTTATGGCAGGGGACCATATCTTGAAGGATTTCGTGAGGGCCTGCACCACAGACTGTCGCACCACTGTCGAGAATTCGAGACGGTGTACGTGTGCGTACCGTTCCAATGTGATGCTGAATCAAGACATTGAGGGTGCTACCTTCCCATCCACGGGCACGTTTGCGGGGTGTATGAGTCGAAGAATCTTCAGCCGTGGATGTGGCGGATGTCTGCCCAAATGACGTATAGTTCTCGAAGGACGTTGCAGAGGTGGCTTCCTGGAGATCACGATCGAGAGGCGCAACAGTAGGATCTTCATCGATGTCTTCATGGGAAGAGGGTGAATATCGCATCATATTGATGTAATGTTCAGGCTCCCATTGGATCGGAACATCATCGTCTTCTTGTAGGGAGAGGAACGTCTTGATCTTGATCTTTTGGCCGCTGGAATATCCTCTCGGGTTATTGAAAGCGGGTTTTCTGGAGGGCTCACCGATGTACTTCTTGGCCTTGTCAGTTAAGTTGACATTCGAGAAATCAAAGCCGGGAGAGCGATGTTTGTCAGTAGGTGCAGTCTTCTTCACGTAAGGAACTATCGGTAGAGCAGCCTTAGCAGGTGTCTTCTGGCCAGCAGTGATATCATGAGAGTACTTACAGTTTGCCCCTTTGTTGCAAGTCCCCTTCTGATGGTTGAAACAAATCTGTTTAGATTTGGATTCTGTCTTGTTCGTCAGAGCAGCGATCTTCAGGGTTTGGTGACCTGCTGGCAAATTCTCGTATACTGTGTTGATGTTATTGCGAAATAACTCATAAGTCATACCCGGAAAGTGAGCGTTGGTGACTTGCGAGTGAAATATTTGCCTCGGATCACTTAGAATTAACTTCGTGAGTATGTTCTTCTTCGTGAACTCGGTGATGAGATGTTGCTGGGCATGTTCCAGCTTGACAAACAGCTCCTCAAGCTTGGCGATCTCGGCTGGGATTGGCTTTGACGAAGACATCTTGAAATGATCGAGGGCCTTCTGAGCATTATCCACGTCACGTAATGCCCGTCCTTGGACCTTGACAATAATAAGATTATAGGTCTCGATTCCATCTCCACTTTTCACGGCAGCGATACTATGATAATACAATGTCTCACAGAAGAACGCAGTCACGAGATGAAATAATCGCTTCTTATCGTGGGCATACAGGTAAGCGTCGTCCTCATCCTGTATAGTTGACAAATCATTTATCGTTGTCATATGCCTAGGCGAGTATCCATTGGGATTATCATGAGTCATAATTGGGATAGCTCTCGCACCAGTTAACATTGTTAACAAATTTGTCAGGCTGAGAAGATGATGAAAGCTTTCCACCTTCTTATTCACGTCTGCAGTGTTGCCGGTAATCTTTATAGCCTTGACTGACTTTGAAATTTCCTCTGGAGTTTTGTGAAAGTTCTTGGGATGAACTGATGGTGGTCCTCTCATGGTATCATCTTCATGGTGGGCTCTGGAGTAGTTCATACTCAATGGTGATCGCATAATTGGCTCATAATTTGTGTGTCGATAGTCAGAGCTTGATGAAGGCAGATCGCTCCTGTATGGAGTTTGCAATTCCTGGCTGGATCTTGCATCGATCATATATCGCACTTCATCTCGAAATTCTCTGAACATTTCTAGCATGGCATTGTTCATTCCTTGAGGCTGATTAGCCGTCATGGGAGGTTCACTAAATGCCTCTGAAGGATTTGTGGCCGCCGCGCCCGGTGATACATCATTGGCTTGTAATGCACTTTGTGCCATAGCACTACTGGTAGAGCTTCGAGTCTGCCGGTCAGTGGGAGCACTTGATGCTGATGACAAGTCCATTGTATCTGCGGGATTGGGGGATCAACGGGTCGATCAGTTTTTGATTGAGAAGAAAAAGTTTTATCTTAACTTTACTTCCGCTACCATGTGAGATAGTTCTAATCAATATTACCTTAAGCTGAGCTCAGCTGGGTAGAGATATCGTCGCGAGTCGATGGTCTCAGTTGTTTAAGATAAAGCTTTATCTGTGCAACTATATGAAAAGAATTATGAATTACAGGTGCAACCAAACAAAATGTA
>JAYVUF010000164.1:0-3285 GCA_043788135.1 Actinomycetes bacterium | reverse complement strand
AAAAGACAACCCAGTAGCCCAAGTCCGATGGCCCAGAGTGGGAGGGAGCTCTTATCAAAGAAGGAGAGCTTGCCTTCTGAAATTCCATCCGCGCCCTTATGTTCATCATCATTGCCACCAAGCAGAAAATAGATGCCAGGTAGATAAAGGATGAAAGCAACCACTGCAATTATCTCGAGTTCTGAGCGGGGCGATATCAGATGAGCGAGTAGCCCGCCCGTCACCGTTGCAACAAAAGAACCAACGCTCCATGTGCCATGAAATGTAGACATCCAGCGTTTGCCCAGGATCTTTTCAACTGCCACCGCTTGTGTATTAACGGTGATATCCAACATCACGTAGCCAAAACCCATTACAAATAAGCCAATAAAAAGTTGCAGGATTTGGTGAGCTTCACCCATCATAAATAAACCAGTAGTCATAAAGAGGGCGCCCAGACCTGCAATCTTTTGAGAGCCATAGGTGTGGGTCAAACGCCCTCCGAACTGAGAGCCAAGCAGCGCCCCACAAGTGCTTCCCAGCAATATAAAGCCAAGTCCACCATCGTTCAATCCAAATTGGTGTTTAATTTCGGGAATTCGCGGGACCCAAGCCATGGAGACGATCCCCATCATAAAGAAGAGAAACCAGAGAGCGTTTCGTGCGCTCCTGCCCTGCTTAATCTTCATCGCCAAATCTTAGGTGGATTAATCAGTTGAAGAGTTCATCTACTCCGGAATAGGATCTCAAACTATGACTAACCACCGTTCTGAAATCTTTGCAATTTCCGATGAGTACATCGACACCGTGGGCCGTATGAATCCTATGGGGGCGACGGCACTGGGCATTCCAGGTTACGAGCATTTACTAGATGACTTTTCAATCACTGCAGAGACTAAGGTGGCGGATTATCGTCGCGATGTTTTGAATCGCGTTAAAGCCATGAGCCCCATTGATGAGATCGATCGGATTGCAAGAGAGGTCCTGGTAGAGCGCATTGAATCATTGCTTCAGTTATTTGACTCTAAGGAAGCCTTTATTACCTATGGTCCAATTGCTAATCCTGCGGTCGGGATTAGATCGATTTTTACCATCATGAATGCGCAAGGAGCGGAAGCTATCTCCAATGTGTCCGCGCGCCTCAATGCAATTGGTGCGGCACTGGATTCTTGGAAATCAACAATTGAGGATATGCAGGCACTAGGTCTGGGGACTTCGCGCCGCCAAGTGCTAGGAGTTGCGCAACAACTCGAGGTGCATGGCTCAGGTGGTTACGCCGAGATGGCTCTCTCTTTAGATCCCGATATTAAGTATCCAGAGTTGCACGCTGCAGCTCTGAACGCACAAGCCGCTTGCCTCTCGATGTCAGTATGGATGAAAGAGGTCCATGCTCCACGTTCTCTAGATGTGGATGGAGTTGGAGCGAAGCGATATGCACCGTGGGCTCGTTATTTCTGTGGCGCTGATTTAGATCTTCGCGCTACTTACGAATGGGCGGTGGAGGACCTCAATCAAATCAATGCCCGCATGTATCGGGCTGCAGACAAGTTGGGGTTGACTGGTAAGAGTTTGAAGGAGGTGGCTGAGCACTGCGAGGCTGCCGAGTTGCATAGCATCGAAGGCGAAGAGAATCTGCTCACGATATTAAAAGATTTCACGCAGGCAGCGGTCGAACGGTTAGATGGCGTTTACTTTGATATCAATCCGCGTATTAAATTTTGCGATGCGCAAATTGCTCCCGCAGGGTCGGCTGCGGCTCCTTATTACATGCCACCAAGTGAGGATCTCTCGCGCCCAGGGACAACGTGGTATCCAACCCTTGGCCACACTCGCTTTAATTTCTGGCGCATCGCTTCAATCTGGTACCACGAAGCGGTTCCCGGCCATCACTTACAGTTTGCTACGGCAATGCTCGAGAAGGAGCGTCTCAGCCGTTTCCAACGCACAGAGGCCTGGATCAGTGGATATGGTGAAGGTTGGGCGCTTTACGCTGAGAGATTTATGGATGAACTAGGTGCTTTTGAAGATCCCTCACTTGAACTGGGTTTTCTCTCGGGGCAAGCGATGCGGGCAGCTCGTATCGTTGTAGATATTGGAATGCACTGTGGCTTTGAGGATTTTGAGGGAAAAACTTGGAACGCCGAATCCGCGCTGAACTTGATGGTGGAGCGCGCTCTTCTACCAACTGATTTCGCTAAGTCAGAAGTGGACCGCTATCTCGGTTGGCCGGGACAGGCGATTTCATACAAGGTGGGAGAACGAGTTTGGGTTCGTGCCCGCGAAGATGCGAAGACGAGACTGGGCGATAAGTTCAATATTAAAGCCTGGCACAACTACGCACTCAAGATTGGTCCGATGGGACTTGATCCATTTGAGCGTGAGATGGCTGCGTATACGGGTTAGTTACTTTAAGCCAGGGCATACTGGTTTTGGACCACCGTTAGTGTTTCCATAACGATGGTAAGTAATGCATACGCTCTGCTCAAGTAACCAGCGGGGAACTTCTATATCTCCGCGCTGCGCAATCGGACGCGCATCTAAGGTGATCCCTCGCGCGAGTAGCGCTTGGCGCGGTGGAATTTCATGGGAGAGCCAACGTACTTTTCCCACCGCTCGCGCGACTAACTGCTCGACGGATTCCTCTTTACTACTACTGAATTCAACGCCAGCGCCAGTTAGATCAGAGATGAATTTTGCAAAGGCAGTTTCATCGCGTGCGGTCTCACTGTCAAAGCGCACAATGATCGGTGCAAGTGGCCGGCGATAGCGCTGGTAGTTTCGTTCCACATCGAGCCCTGAGTGATCAATTGCTTGGGAGCCAACCGCGTGCCACCATTTAGTCGCACTGCGCTTTGCTAAATCTAAGTGTTGGATCGGCGCCCAATTTCTTAAAGTGTTTACGTAGTGGCGGCCTCCTGCCTTCGCAGTAGCTCCAACACTGCTCTGCTTCCAACCTCCGAAAGGTTGGCGATTGACGATTGCTCCGGTTATCCCACGGTTTATGTAGAGATTTCCCGCCTCGACATTCTCCATCCAATAATCGAGTTCTGCGGGATCGAGTGAATGAATTCCTGCGGTTAACCCAAAGTCCGTAGCGTTCTGCCACTGGACTGCGCTCTTTAGGTCAGGTGCGACCATCAAAGCCAGCACGGGACCGAACCACTCATTGCGATGGCTCCACGATCCAGGTTTTACCCCGACCTTTACTCCTGGACGCCAGAGGTGGCCTGAGTGATCGAGTTGAATTGGCTCAACCAGCCAACTTTCTCCCTCATCTAAATGGTGAAGGGCCCTGGAGAGGTTTCC
>JAYVUF010000163.1:0-3753 GCA_043788135.1 Actinomycetes bacterium | reverse complement strand
GGTGTTAACAATGTCCTCAGGCGGTGTGGGAATTCCTAGGCGAGTCAATTTATCTGCATACATTTGTGGGTTTTTAGTAGGGTTATTACTGAGGAAAATTACCCGTCGATTCTTGCTACGCAGCAATTCGATAAGTTCGCGAGCGCCTGGAAGCAAACTTTCATCGAGATAAATAGTTCCGTCGAGATCAAAGATGTAACCCTTGTAGCTCTTGGTTACAGAGGTAAGAGTCATTCGTTAGCTTTCAAGGCTTTGCTAATGGCAGGGAAAACATCGCGCAGGGCTGGGTAGAGCATGCGATAGGCACAGTAAAGATCCTGATACACAGTTGCGTGCGTTGGGTCCGGTTCGAAGATTGAAGATGTGCCACTCATAGTTCTTGATGCGGATTCAATGTCTTTATGAATTCCAACGGCTGCAGCAGCGAGCATTCCCACACCAAGACATGTCGATTCTAGTTCGCGAACAACTTTCACCGGTCGCTGCATGACATCCGCGATGATTTGACACCACACTTTACTTCGCGAACCACCTCCAAGCGCAATGATTTCAGTAGCCTTGGTCATCGTTGCTTTCTCAGCGCCTTCAGTTAAGAACCTTTGCTCATATGCAATGCCTTCTAGCATCGCACGATATACATGCGATTTTCCATGGCGACCAGTAAAACCAATAAGCGCTCCTCGAGCATGGTGATCCCAGAATGGGGTAAGTGCACCAGTCCAATAGGGAAGGGCCATTAAACCTTCCGAACCAGGTTCCAATTGGGCAGCGGCAGTCTCTAGAACTTGTTCAGGAGTCAGCTCAAGTCCAAGAGCCTTGGTATCAACACCTGCAAATTTCTCGATAAACCATTGCAAGTTAAAGGTTCCACCGCCGATAAACGTTTCAAATGTGTATTTGCCAGGAATTCCAGCAGAAAGTACACGAAAGGCTTTATCGAATGCATACTCATCTGAAATTGTTCCTGAAACAACTCCGCTACCAAGATTCAGATAGTACATACCGGGAGATACTCCACCGGTACCTAATTGTGCGCTTTGACCATCACCAAGACCTGCAACAATCGGCAGATTCCTTGGGAGTCCCAGTTCGTTTGCTACCGCATCAGTAACAGTCCCGATAATTTCCCCAGGAGCTGAAAGTCTTGCGAATTGACTGCGCTTTAGGCGTGCAATGTCAAGAAGCTCTTCACTGTACTCAAAAGTTTTCATATCAATTACGCCAAGTGGGTCAGCTGACCCATATGAAGTAATCCAATCACCAGTTAATCGATTGACAATAAAACCTTGAACGTCTGCCACACGTGCAGTGCGCTCCAGTGTCTCAGGTTCGTTTTTCTGGAGCCAAAGCAATTTGTACCAAGCCGGCGTCAAGTTTACTGGTTTTCCTGTTATCTCATGGACACGATCAGTGCCGTATTTTTCAACTTCTTCAATGGCACGTGAATCAAGCCACAGCATTGCAGGACGTAAAGGATTGTTATCTTTATCGACACAAACAAAAGTTTCACGTTGATGAGTAACTGATAACGCAGCTATGCGCGATGTATCGACCGTCTGAGCAGCACGACGAACTGAGTTTGCAGTTGCCGTCCACCAATCTTCTGCATTCTGCTCCCCCCAACCTGGTTTAGGGGTACTTAATGAATAGGTTGATTTCGCCTGCGATAATGGTTTCCCCTCTGCATTCCAAATAACCGCCTTTGCACCAGTGGTTGAAGCATCCACTCCAATTACAAGGTCGCGTGTCATACGCCCGCACCAATCACTTCAATTGCCTCCAGCGAACGTGCAAAGACCCAATCAATTTCTTTCTGAGTCCAAAATCCCAGGAATTCTAGAAGATCAATACCAACGAAGCGATTTCGCATAAGGTGGCAGTTAGATACAGCCCACATAGCAATTTGAACCCCGATTGCAGGTTCGAGGTCAACAAAAGAAACAGGTGAACCAGAAGATACAAGCCCACGAATTATCTCTTCAGGGGATTTAATTAATTCGCGAAGTTCACTTGCGTGCCTGCTCCACTGACTTAAAACTTCCTTCAATGGTTCTAAATTTGAATTCCAGTAATCAACTTTCTTTTCATAATCTTTCCAACATTCTCTACCAAGAACATCAGTTGAATCTAGTGGATGAAAGGTTTCAAGGACACGTTTTTCAAGTGACTTTTTATCTAAGGTAGACATTGTTGTACTTGACGTTGAATTTACTTTATCAAAGAGAAGTTCCCACACCGCGGCTGCAAAAACAGAACCAACCCCTACTTGGGCGCCATGTTGTCCCACTGGTTCATGATTCGCGGTTTGATTCATATCGAGCATGTGTGAAACCAAATGTTCTATTCCTGATAAACAAGCTGTTGTATCAGCGACTCCGGTGACGATCCCACGAATAGCAAGTGCATTTACAAGTTTTTCTATTGAAGAAATTTCTGACTTTTTTAATCCTGGTGACCATAGTTCAATTCCTTCACCAACTCCCTTTAACAGTTCGATCGGTCCCCAATGGAACTTCTTCTCGAAACCTAGAAGAGCTGCCAGGCGCCAATCGGCAGGGGCAGTAAACATGGAATTGATTTCACCATATCCAGCGCGATTCATTTGGCTCGGAGCTTCGGCAATCAGGGTCGTATCAGCAATCAGGGCTTCGGGCCATCTTGATGGGAGTGTGCGTTTTACACCATTGATCAGAATCACCGAAACATTATCCGAATAACCATCCACAGAAGCTGCAGTTTGAATCGCAATATGTGGAATGCCAGAAAGACCGAGGGATGTCATCTTCCCAATATCAGTGATGGTTCCCCCACCAATTGTCACTATTGCATCCAGACCTTTAGCTCTCTCCACAGATTCTGCAATAACCTCTTCTGACGCATGGAGTTCTGAATGGCCATCTTCTAGTTCTATATATGTAACAGAGTAACTATTTGCGAGCAGATCAAACACTAATTTCTTTACTTCTTGCTTTTTGCGAAATATTGGAGTTTTATCCACAATTAAAGCAATCTGCGCTTGTGGAACGACAAATCGTCTCATGACATTAGTTATGTGAAAGATGGCTCCAGGGCCGATTTCAATTTCTGTAATTTCACATCGTGGCAACGTTTTGAGTGGATCTGCTTTTTCAATGAGTTCCCGGGCACGGTCTAATGCACTCGTCACGCAAATGCCGGTTCGCGATTTGTTAGCTCTCCATTAAGTGAAAGCTCAATATCAAGAATTACAAAGTGATTCTTCAAGGTTTTCAAAAGAGAGCTTGTTACATCATCTACTGAGAGCGTGGAGTCAAACTCATTGAGTGCCGCTATGGTTTGTGGTCGCATATCAACATCTAGTGCTTGATAAACATTATCCAGGACTTCACGAATGGGTGCTGCATTTCGCACAACTACCGAAGCGCCTATTAGCCATCCGCCTCGGACGATTCGCTGAGCGGTACCGACCAATTTCACTGTGTCCGTGATGACTGAAAATTTGCCAGGGCAATACTCGCGAGGAATTTCACCGATTTTGGAATAGATTCCAAGTCGCTCAAAAGTTTCAATGAAGACATGGCAGATAGCCTCGAAGCGTTCATTTATTAAGGCGTGTGGGTCTGGATCTTGGGAAAGAAAATTTAAGACGATCGAGTCTTCGTGATAAGCAACTGCTCGACCTCCAGGTGATCGCAAAACAGGGGAGAATCCAAGCTTTTTTGCTTGTCGTTGAGCGCTTTCAAACCCAGGAGCCGATCGATCTCGACTTGTGAG
>JAYVUF010000162.1:0-5551 GCA_043788135.1 Actinomycetes bacterium | reverse complement strand
TGAGTTTTACTTTCCCACTCTTGAGGGCGGAGATTGCCGCTGCAATTTTAACGGAGTAGCGGGCTCCTAAACCTGTAAGTGCGACTGATACTCCACCGTCTTTGACCGTATACATATGTCCAAATATTCCTTGCTTGGCATCAAGAGTGTCTATCACTGTCTGCTCTTCAAGCGCAGCAACCATTACATCTGCAACCGCGGTATTGATGTGTTTGGAAACAGCTCCTAGTAAAATCTTCTGAGTATTTTTTGCGAGTAAGAAATATTGATCTGGATTTACTCCAATAAAGTAAACGGGGTGCCTGGTTGTCGTTAGCGCTGCTACCGAATTTTGCACTTCACTGGTACTCGACCAGAGGGAGAAAATTACATCCACTCCCTGCGAAGTGAGTGCTTGCGTTGCACTTGCTGGTGCACCTTCAATTGATTGACCTAAAACGATCGCCTTAGGATTAACCGAAGCAACTCCTTTCTTAAAATAAATGAAATTTGTAGCGAGATTATTAGGTGCTAAAAACCCCACTTTATTTCGCCTCGTAGCAGACCCAGCGAGAACCCCTGCCAAGTAAGCACCATCAGAATTTGAAAAGACCATATCGCTAATGTTGAGGTCACCGACACTGGCATCATTAATGAGCGCAAATTGTGTAGCAGGGAAGGCCAGGGAAACAACACTTACTGCTTGTGCATAACCGGCTCCCACCGCGATGACTAGGTTGTAATGAGCGCTAGCCAAAAACTGGAGCCGCGATTCGCGATCACTTTCGGAACCATTGGTCACCATTTCCCGTACTGAGAGAGAAGTTAATCCGTAGCGCTTCTTAATCGCATCAACACCCTTGGCCGCCGAGTCATTTATTCCATGATCTCCGCGCCCACCCAGATCATAAGCAATCGCAATTTTGATTGCTGAGCTCGCGCTTGCAGGTGTGGGAATAGAGAAGAAAATGAGTGAGAAGGTTGCATAAACTGCAACCAACCTAACCGCGCGCGACAAAACCAATCCGTTCATATACATCGGCAATGGTTTTAGCCGCCACTTCCTGAGCTTTTTCGGCACCCATAGTGAGAATTTGATTGAGATGAGTCGGATCCTCTAGCAACTCGTGAGTTCGAACTCTGATGGGCCGCAGATACTCCACTACTACTTCCGCTACCGCACCCTTAAAATCTCCATAACCTTTTCCTTGAAAATTACTTTCAATATCTGAAATCGAGGCTCCAGAGAGTGTGGAGTAAATAGATAAGAGGTTAGAAATTCCAGGTTTTTCGATCGGATCGAATTTAACTTCACGACCAGTATCGGTCATAGCGCTCTTGATTTTTTTGCTGTTTACCTCAGAGGTATCAAGGATTTCGATCAATCCATTGAGCGATTGCGCCGACTTACTCATCTTTGATGTCGGATCTTGCAGGTCATAAATCTTCGCACCCTCTTTGAGGATATAACCCTCGGGAATGGTAAATGTCTCTCCAAACTGGCTATTAAATCGCACCGCAAGGTCCCGCGTTAATTCAATATGTTGGCGTTGATCTTCACCGACTGGAACTTGGTCCGCTTGATAAAGCAGAATATCGGCGGCCATCAACATGGGATAGGTAAAAACTCCCACACCGATTCGGTCAGTTCCACCCTTCTGCGATTTATCTTTAAATTGCGTCATGCGGCTCGCCTCACCAAATCCAGTGAGGCATTCCATTACCCAACCCAATTGGTTATGAGCCGCAACGTGAGATTGAATGAAGAGCGTGCAGTGATCGGGATCTACGCCTAAAGCTAAGAGCTGGGCTATAGATGTGAGAGTGTTTTGACGAAGTTCTTCGGGATTAGGGTTTGAGGTCAAGGCGTGTAGATCTACAACGCAATAAAAAGCATCATGGCTGGTCTGCAACTCAACCCATTGCTTAACGGCTCCTAGATAATTCCCAAGGTGGAAAGAACCATTTGTGGGTTGGATTCCGGAGAGAACTCTGGGCTCTGACATGCCCACAATCTTATCGAGAATTACTCTCTGCCTGAGATCAATAATTGCCCCGCACGCTTGCCTTCAAGTGAAAGTACCGTAATTTGAATTCCAGGTAGTGAAATCAGATCGTGCTCTAGTGGCAATCGACCCAAGTAGTGCATCACGAATCCTCCAACTGTCTCGTAAGGTCCAGTTGCTAGTTCGATTCCTGTCTGTTCTTTGAGATCTTCCAAAGAGATCAAAGCATCAACTTCATAATCTCCGGTTCGCGATTGTGCGGTAACTTCACTCTCTGGCTCATCATATTCATCTTCAATCTCACCAATGAAGCACTCGACGATATCTTCTAACGTGATAATTCCATCCGTGCCACCGTACTCATCAAGCACAATTGCGAGATGAACCCTCTTAATCCGCATCTCGGTTAGCGCCGGCAGAACTCCCTTAGTTCCAGGAAGAAAAATGATAGGACGCATGATTTCTAAGAGTGATTTACCCATCTCATCTTCACGCCTACTCAATAAGTCGCGAACATGTAAGAAACCAATTACCTCATCGCTAGAGCCGCGAACCACCGGATATCGCGAATGAGAAGTGCGAATAGCAATTACCTTGGCCTCGGCTAAGGTAAGACCTACGTCGAGAAAATCAACCTCGGTACGTGGAACCATAATTTCGTGCAAAACCAAATCACCAGCGCTAAATACATCTTCGACGATATCTCGCTCCTCATCGGAGAGTGCGGCATGGCCAGTAACGAGATCTACCAACTCGGCTTCAGAAATTTCTGAGCGCAGCTCTTGTGGCTTAAGTCCGAAGAGTTTGACAATCACATCGGTTGAATGAGAAAGCGCCCAGATAATCGGACGAAAGATATTGGCAATTCGATCGATGCTAGGTGCCGCAGCGAGCGCGATTTGCTCCGTTCTATATAGTGCCAAACGCTTTGGAACTAGCTCTCCCAGGACCAGGGAAACATAGGCAATCATGAGAGTGAGGAAGAGAACTGAAATAGCAACACTCACGCCGCGTGATACTCCCCAGCGCTCGAGTATTGGAATAACAAAGGAAGTTCCCAGCCGCTGGGAACCTAGTGCGGCCGAGAGAAATCCACAGAAGGTCACACCAACCTGGGCAGCAGCTAGAAAGCGATTGGGGTTCTTGGTTAATTTCACTAACCGTAAGGTCCGCTTGGGATCTGCCCCGGCCGCCTCTAACTGGCGCAGTTGGGATTCCCGCAAGGAGATGAGGGCGATCTCGGCCGCTACGAAGATTCCAGCGACAATTATAAAGAAGAGGACCAAAAGTAGGTCGACGGCTAGTTGCCCCGCGCTACCTATCGGGCCGATCGGGGGGTGGGACTCCATAGGAATAAGGGTAGCGTCGCTCACCAAACCCTTGGTTAATCGCAGGAGAGTGGCTAATCTTTACCCACCAAAGGGCTTCCGCCGGTTGGGGCTTTACCTTCATCCTAAGGATCGTCGGGCACGTACCTGCCCGGAGAAGGAGTGAATAACTCATGGCATCAGTTGTATTTAAAGACGCTTCCCGTATCTACCCTGGCACTACTAAGCCAGCAGTCGACAAACTCAACCTCACAGTCGAAGATGGAGAATTCTTAGTACTAGTAGGTCCATCTGGTTGCGGTAAATCAACATCACTTCGAATGCTTGCAGGTTTAGAGGAAGTCGATAATGGTGCAATCCTTATCGGAGACCGCGATGTCACAGATGTTGCCCCTAAAGATCGCGATATTGCAATGGTGTTTCAGTCCTACGCTCTCTATCCACATATGTCAGTTGCGGAGAATATGGGCTTTGCGCTCAAGATTGCTGGCATTGCAAAGGAAGAGCGCGATCGGCGCGTGCTAGAAGCCGCAAAGTTGCTCGACCTCGAGCCATATTTAGATCGTAAGCCAAAAGCTCTCTCTGGAGGACAACGTCAGCGAGTTGCCATGGGACGTGCAATTGTGCGTGAACCACAAGTCTTCTTAATGGATGAGCCTCTTTCAAACTTGGATGCAAAACTCCGCGTGGCAACTCGTACCCAAATTGCAGCTTTACAACGTCGCCTGGGAATCACAACTGTTTATGTAACGCACGACCAGGTTGAAGCTATGACCATGGGAGATCGGGTTGCAGTTCTCAAAGATGGGTTACTACAACAAGTTGATACGCCTCGTAATCTCTACGACACTCCCGTCAACGCTTTCGTTGCAGGCTTCATCGGTTCACCAGCTATGAACCTACTCACAGCTCCGGTATCTGGTGGAGTTGCAAGTCTTGGTGATCTTAAAATTGAAGTACCTGGACATCTCAATGGCACTGTCACCGTTGGAGTACGCCCTGAAGGCTTCACTCCAGCCTCTGCTGGTTTCCACGTACTTGTCGAAGTTGTCGAAGAACTTGGCTCCGATGCCTTCGTATACGGTCGCCCGGTTGATAAAGATGTGAAGTTTGCAAATGCTACAGATGAAGGCGCACAAGTCATTGTTCGCTGGGATCCCAAGCATCCTCCAAAGCCTGGTGACACAATCTCCGTTGAGGCAACCCCAAATGCAATTCACCTCTTTGATTCAGCGACAGGTGAGCGCATTCACAAATAAAGTTATAAATAAGAATAAAAGCCCCGATGTTCTCTGAACTGAACCCCGGAAGTTGGAGACTCAAATCAGAGTCGCAACCAAAGGGGTTCAGTTCACTCAATATATTTTTCTACGGCTCGCTTTAACTTTAATCCCAAAGCCAGAGGCCGATCCAGACAATTAGATGATCTATGACATCGCTTTCGACTGGAGTGAATGTGGCCCAAACTGAATGCTCACTATTCGCGGACTCAACTGGATTGAATGAGGCGTAAACTGAAGATTCACCATTCGCGGACTCCACTGCCGCTTCCGTAATGAATGCCGTTACACAACACTTTTTGGGCTCAAAGGTCTTCAAATTAAAATCAATGCCGCGCGAGCCACATTTCACAGAGACAAAATCAGGACTTGCCTCAACAATCGCGTACGCAATCTGGCGAAGGTAAGTTTCTTGAGATTCGCCTGGTTTGTCATTTAGAATGAAATCAAGACGTTGAGGTACCTTCGTCCACCATAGTTCACGAATGTATTGGGTAAACTCCTCATCACCCTGATTCCAATTATCTTTCAAATATGTATAAGTCACAAATTAATTCTATTCTCCACTTGAAGAACTAGAAGCTAGTGCCGCAATCGCGGGACTAGCAAGGCGAATTCCCATCATGGGGATTACCAACACGGGAATTGTGATTCTTAAACGCTTATTCACAATGTCCAGTGTGTACTAACTCAGCTTCTTCTGCAGATTCTCATCGATTGCGGCTAAGAAATCTTGGGTATTGAGCCAAGGTGCATCTTTAGAAATGAGGAATGCTAGATCCTTCGTCATCTTTCCAGATTCAACAGTTTCCACGCAGACCGCCTCCAGCGTTTTAGAGAAAGCTGCAAGTTCAGGGTTCTCATCAAGTTTCGCTCGGTGTGAAAGACCCTGCGTCCATGCAAATATTGATGCGATCGGATTTGTGGATGTTTGCTTTCCTACTTGATGATCTCGATA
>JAYVUF010000161.1:0-6063 GCA_043788135.1 Actinomycetes bacterium | reverse complement strand
GGCATGACCTTGATTACGACATTTCAATCCACATCAAGAAAGAGATTCCAGTTGCAGGTGGAATGGCAGGTGGCAGCGCCGATGCAGCTGCCGTAATCGTGGCCTTTGACTCGTTATTCGAATTAGGCCTATCTCGTGACGGCATGGAGAAGATCGGTGCTGAACTGGGGAGCGATGTTCCCTTTGCAATTACGGGGGGCATAGCGATAGGGCGCGGGCGTGGAGATCAGATCACACCGGTTTTAGCGCGAGGAAGTTACAACTGGGTACTTGCTATGTCGCAACAAGGTTTATCGACACAATCCGTTTACAACGAATGTGATCGACTTCGAACCGGATTAGATATTGCAAGACCTCAAGTGGGAGATCAGATTCTTCAGGCTTTACGGGCCGGTGACGCGCCTTTGCTTGGGAAATCTCTTTCTAATGATCTTCAATCTGCAGCATGTTCCCTGCGCCCAGCACTCCGCTTAGTTTTGGATGTTGGAAATGAATATGGGGCTTTGGGGGCACTGGTTTCAGGCAGCGGTCCAACGGTCGCATTTCTGGTTCAAGATGAGGAAAGAGCGTTAGACCTTACGGTCGCACTCAGTGCCAGCGGGGTTGTTACGGGGGTAATGAGAGCGACTGGACCGACTCATGGTGCTCGAGTAGTAGAGGCTTTCTAAATCAGGTAGAGCCAGTAGGTCGATGAATCTGCGGCGTATTTGTCGGGAAGGCGCTTATAAGGGACAATTCAGGTTCCGCCATTGTGTAGTGGCTAGCACATGGGCCTTTGAAGCCCAGGGTCCAGGATCGATACCTGGTGGCGGAGCAGAGTGAAGCCACCTGATCAAAAGGGTGGCGGAGCAGAGTGATAAAAGTCCACCCGACCAGGTAAGAGGGGGAGAGCAGTGAAGGAGCTCGACCTCGTAGTGGTTCTGGCGGCTGGCGCGGGAACTCGCATGAAATCCAGTACCCCTAAGGTGCTTCACGAGATCGCTGGCGCTCCACTTATTGACCACGTTATTCGTGCGACCGCGCCATTGCTTGCAAAAGAACTTCGGGTGGTTGTTGGGAATTCTTGGGAGCAAGTTCAGGGTCACGTTAAAGGCAGATTTCCCGAGGCCTCCTTTGTGCAGCAACTCGAGCAAAATGGAACTGGTCATGCCACTGCGTTGGCCCTTGATGCAACCCCTCTTAGTGGAACTGTATTAATCCTGGCTGGGGACACCCCACTTCTAACTTCGGCTACGCTGCAAGAGTTTGTTGATGCACATTTCGAACTTCACTCGGATGCATCAGTACTGTCGACATTTTTGCCAAATCCATTTGGTTACGGGCGCATAGTTCGCGATGAATCTGGAGGCTTGGCAAGAATCGTGGAAGAGCGAGATGCTGACTTAAATGAAAAAGAGATAGATGAGATAAATGCCGGGGTTTATTTATTTGATGTAGCAGGGTTGCGCTCAGCGGTTACAGGTTTGACGACAAGCAACTCTCAAGGTGAGTTGTACCTGACCGATGTAATTGCGCTCATGAAGTCTGCAGGTCAAAAGGTGAACGCTATTGTCACATATAACGACGTTGATACCTATGGAATTAACGATCGTACCCAGCTCGCTGAATGTGCCGCAATAATGCGCGATCGAATCAATGACTTTCATATGAAAAATGGGGTCACAATTATTGATCCCACTACTACCTGGATCGATCTTGACGTTGAAATTTCTAATGATGTAACTATTTATCCTGGTTCTGCGATCACTGGAGCCACCAAGATCGCAATGGGAGCAGTTATTGGTCCTCGGACCACTTTGCATAGCGTGAGAGTTGGTTGGGGTGCGAGTGTGATCGAGTCACGGGTGAGTGATTCAGAAATTGGAGATCAGGCTAAAGTCGGTCCGTATACTTTCATTCGTCCGGGTACCAAACTTGCCGCCAAAACTAAAGTTGGCGCCTATGTTGAAGTTAAAAATTCTACGATTGGTGAAGGATCTAAAGTGCCACACCTGTCATATGTTGGAGATGCCACCATAGGTACCGGAACCAATATTGGGGCGTCCACAATTTTTGTGAATTATGACGGAGTGGAGAAGCACGAGACCACGATAGGAAATGATGTCCGAATTGGTAGTGACACCATGTTGATAGCGCCCGTAAAGATAGGAGATGGTGCCTATACCGCGGCGGGATCGGTGATTACGGAGGATGTCCCGGCTGGCTCCATTGGAGTTGCTAGAGCAAAGCAGAGAAATGTCTTAGGGTGGGTCCTGCGCAAACGCGTGGGAACGAAGTCAGCAGAGTCGGCAAAAAAGGCCGGAGCCGTTGAGGGCTCAATCAAAATAGAGGGGGAAGCATGAGCGAACTTCGACTTAGCTCGGAAAAGCGACTAAGAATATTTACTGGTCGTGGTTACCCCGAGTTGGCTGAAGATGTCGCCGCCGAACTGGGCATCCCCATTACTCCAACTTCTGCTTATGACTTTGCAAATGGTGAGATTTTTGTTCGCTTTGAAGAGTCGGTGCGCGGCTCTGATGCTTTCGTGATTCAAAGCCACGCAACTCCCGTAAACAAACAAATTATGGAGCAGCTGATCATGGTGGATGCGCTCAAGCGCGCGTCAGCCAAGCGCATTACGGTTGTGGCTCCTTTTTACGGGTATGCCCGACAGGATAAGAAGCACCGTGGACGTGAACCAATTTCAGCTCGCCTGATGGCGGATTTATTTAAGACTGCAGGTGCGGACCGGCTAATGGTTGTTGACCTGCATACCTCGCAAATCCAAGGGTTCTTCGATGGTCCTGTCGATCACCTATTTGCTCTTCCTTTGCTCACAAATTACGTTGGAAGCAAGGTGGATCGCTCTCGGTTAACTATCGTTTCCCCAGACTCAGGACGAGTTCGAGTAGCTGAGCGTTGGTCTGACATGCTCGGTGGAGCACCGATCGCGTTTATTCACAAGACTCGAGATCCTCGAATTCCTAATGAGTCAGTTACCGGACGAGTGGTTGGTGATGTAAAAGGACAGACATGTGTTGTCATTGATGACATGATCGATACTGCCGGAACTATTACTAAGGCGGTCGATGCCCTTTTTGATGAAGGCGCAGAAGAGGTAATAGTTGCCGCAACTCACGCAGTTCTCTCTGGTCCTGCTGTAGAGCGGTTGCGAAATTCACGTGTGAGCGAAGTTGTTGTAACTAACACTCTGCCGATAGCGGAGGAGTCGCGATTTGATAAATTAACCGTTCTCTCTATCGCTCCTCTGCTGGGTCGCGCCATCAGAGAGGTATTTGAAGATGGATCGGTTACGAGTCTTTTCGACGGTCTCTCCTAACCCAAAAAATTAGGCATTTAGAGGGCAATTTGTTAATAGAGCCACTCTGCAGATAACCTTGGGGCTTCGTTCCGGCGAGGGATAGAAATATCCGTGATCGACGGTCTCTCTCTTGGAACGTGTTGTGTCCGTTCAATTTAAGGGAGTTAGAAATGGCCGAGATTCAGATTAATGCAAGCAAGCGCGCGAGTTTTGGTAAAGGTGCTTCACGCCGTGATCGCAAGGCTGGACTTGTTCCTGCGGTTATCTATGGACACAATGCCGAACCACAGCACGTGGTGCTCCCTTCACGTGAACTTGCAACCGCCCTCAAGGCGTCCAACGTATTGCTCAAGGTAAGTTTCGACGGAAAATCAGAATTAGTACTTCCGAAGTCAGTGTCAAAGAATCCTCTGACCGGAATCTTCGAGCACGTCGATCTGCTCGTTGTTCGCAAGGGTGAGAAAGTAACCGTCGAAGTTCCAGTTCACACCGAAGGTCAATTCGACAAAGACGGAATCTTGGAGCACGTTAATAACACCATTGAAGTTGAGGCAGAAGCTACCTCCATTCCTTCATTCTTGGTACTCGATCTCACGGGTATGCCTGCTGGAACGAGCAAGACCGCAGCAGATGTGCAACTTCCGGCAGGTACAACTCTGGTTTCGGATCCAGAGATGGTTGTTGTTCACCTTTCTGAGCGCTCCACGGCAGTTGAAGAGGTTGCCCCAGTTGCTGTAGCTGAAGTTGTTGCTGCCCCAGCCGCCAAAGAATAATTTTCTAATACCCCGCTTACGATGAATGATCGCTGGGTAGTTTTCGGACTAGGAAACCCCGGCGATCAATATGTGAAAACTCGTCACAATATAGGACAGATGGTTGTTGACTATCTAGCCAGCAATTCAAAATTTATATCTCACAAATCTCGTACTGAAATTGTGGATTTACATTTGGTCGGAGTTGCCATCACCTTAGCAAAATCCAAGTTGTATATGAATGAATCTGGTGCACCAGCTAAAGCGTTAGCTGATTTTTATAAAGTCTCGTCAGATAATCTCATAGTCGTTCATGATGAGCTCGATCTTCCTTTCAATATAATTCGGGTTAAGCAAGGCGGTGGCGATAATGGCCACAATGGTTTGAAAGATCTGACAACTCACTTTGGCGGACCTGGCTATTTTCGTATCCGCATGGGAATTGGTCGCCCTGTGGGACGGCAAGATCCCGCTGATTTTGTGCTCAAACCTTTTACCGGCACTGAGAAGGAAGGGCTCGCTGACTTCATTGCTCGAGGCGCTGCCGCGGTTGAGCGCTTGATTGAAAAAGGCCTAGAGGCCGCTCAACAAGAGTTCAATTAATTATTTAATTATTTATCTAGAGCAGAGCCAGCTCAGTGCATAACCAACGTTTATCGACACCTTCAAAACGAAGCACCAACGATCGCACGCGATCATTTAACCGGATCGTGACCGTTGTTTCTGCGACACCTTCAATAGGTTCATTAATATAGATTCGGCGTATTTTAGGAATTTCACGCTGACTTCCTGACATCGTTAAGATCTTAGAAAAGACAGATCGATGAGATGCTCGAGCTAATTGCATAGGCTGTCTCCTCCCACCCCAGATTTCAACAACGCCTAAAACGTAACGACTCACAGTCTCTTGAAGAGGAGGTAGCTCTGAGAGCGGAGAAGGCTTAGGAAGATAATCATTATCCATCTGTTCACCGGGAAGGTTCTGAGGCGTGGGAACGAGAAATAGCTTTCTAACACCCACACTTTTCGAGATGTTCTCCATGAGAGATAGTTGAAGAGTGGGTGCGATTTTAGAATCGACCGCCGCTTCTAAAAGCCCAGGTCGTTTGAATCGTACGATTTGCGGAGGCACTTCCATCGCTTGCAGGTTTTGAGTATTCATAGTTGAAAACTCTCAAGAGAAGAGAGCAAATGGATCATCCGAAAGGATGATTTTATAAATTCCCCTGTGGACAAGTTCATGCATGGATTTCCCAGTTTGGGTATTCATCTCCTATGGATGATTTACATAAGTTTATTCAACGTAATGTTCGTCGGATATTAGCTGGTGGGGGATTGCTACTCTCTTTTCTAGCACTTTCGATTTTGCTCAATTCCACTCCTCGGAGTTCGCTCTGGATGGTTACTACTTCAATTCCAAGTGGGTCAAAGATTTTGGCCAGTGAAGTGAAACTAGTAAAAGCGAATCTTAAAGAGGACTCTCATCACTACATTGCAAGTACTGAATCAGTTATTGGTCAGTATTCTACCCGCTTGCTTCAAAGTGGAGATCTGATCGCTCTCACCGATATCAGCCATACCGCAAAGAATCTGGCGGCTAACTATTTACCAATCGGAATAGCAGTTAATGATTTACCGTTGGATCTTATTGCGGGGGATTTAGTAGATATTTATGTCATTCCCAAAGACCAATCAGTTTTGCCTGCGGTAGTGGCACATCGCGTGGTGGTGGCGAACATCGACGCAAAATCGAGAGCTCTCGGGGGAAGCGTGGGAGTTAGCGTCGTAGCTTCCAGCGCTATCACCGCAATTATTGTGACAGCTGAATCTCAAGGAAGGTTGGTACTGGCCCGTGACTCGTTCTGAAATTCCCCAGTTAGAAGTTATTACTGCGATTGCTGATGCTGATAGTGAAGATTTCTTGGCACAACTTCTTTTTTCACAGGGCTGGAGCATAATTCACCGGGCCTTTGACTCTGATTCTCTTATTAGGTTCATGGCAGAGCGTGG
>JAYVUF010000160.1:0-2113 GCA_043788135.1 Actinomycetes bacterium | reverse complement strand
GGCGAAGCTCCTGAATTTATCGACGTCAAGCCGAAGGGCGGCGCAAGTTCACCAGCGGCGCAAGGCCAAAAGGTGATGGTTCGGCTTGTAGCGCCCAATGGGCAGGCAAAGGAAGTGCCGGAATCCGAAGTAGACCATTACTTGAAAATCGGCGCAAAGAGGGCACAGTAAATGCCGCAACAAGATTGGTTTTCCTCAAATGCTCCAAGCCGTTCGACTGGATCGGATGATTGGTTTTCCTCTAACTCGCCAAAGCAGGTCAAGCCGCAACTGGAAGCGCCAGCTATGTCAAGCCCCGGTAAAGGCTTCAGCGATGCAGCAAACCCTGTAGCCATGGCGGAAGGGCTTTACAACTCGGTAAGGCATCCGTGGGACACCATTCGAGGACTCGCTCAGTCTCACATCGATACAGGCAAAAAAGCAGTCGATTCATTTCAGCGCGGTGACTATCATTCGGCATTTTCACAGGCCATCAACACCGCTGTACCAGTGATGGGCCCAGCATTCGAGAACGCCATCACGAAGGCTGAAGCGGAGGGCGGCAACACTGGTTATCTGTTGGGCTATGGCGCTGGCAATATCGCTATGTCAGTCCTGCCTTATGCCATGAAGGGCAAAGGAGTCAAGGTTATTCCGTCTTTCAAGAATCCCAACGCATATGAGGCATCCGCGCTTGAAATGCTTAAATCTGAAGGCGTACCGATCCCGGCAGGCACAATGACTGGCAATCCCTGGGTGAAGGCTTTACAAAAGGGCGTAGAAACAACGCCTATCGGGTCGATGGTTACAACCAACCGAGCGGCAAATCAAACTAGAACTCTGCGCAATCTAGGTCAAAATCTGGCAGATGAGACAAGCCCAACTCCAGTCGTGCCACAACAAGCAGGCGAAGCAGTTCGTGGAAAACTTCAATCTGAAACGAACGTCAGGGCCGCCAATGCAGATCAATCCTACAACGACTTCAGGGCAATTGAGGCCAATAAGCCGATGATGGTTGACTTATCGCAGATTAAAGCTACGCTCCAACCTATTTACGATGATATGTCGAAGTGGTGGGAGCCTGCCAAGAGGAACTCATCGGAAGGGTATCAGGCGATCAAAAGTATTCTTCAGGGTGCCGATACCATACCGGCCTCTCAAGCTGAAGCGGGACTAAGCGGGCTAAAGCAGCTCGCAAGGGAATCGGACGGAAGAAACTCAGGACTGGCAAAGCTTGCGATTCCAAAAGTACAGGCGCAGATCGACAGTACAGTTGCTTCAGTTGATGCATCGGCGGCTCAACTTCTAAAGAATGCGCGTCAATTCACATCGGAGCAATACACGGTAAAGGGAGTATTGGATCAACTGAGAAAAGAACCAGTAGAAGCGTTCAACCAGCTTGTCTACTCAAAAGACGCTGGCATTGCTCGATTGAAGGAGGTGGCGGTTCATGCTCCAGGTGAAATGAAAAAGGTGGGCCGTGCGTATGTAGAAGATTTGCTTTCCACTGCTGAAGCTGAAGGAGGATTTGGCAAGGCTGGAACCATGTGGAATAAATGGGAACGACTCGGGGATGAGTCCAAAAAGATTTTATATTCGGATCCGGTTCTGCGTGAGAGGCTTGACAAGTTCTTCTTAGGGGCCAAGCGGCTTGCGGATAACCCCAATCCGAGCGGGACAGCTACGACGACTTTGGCCATCGGCAGCACTGGCCTACTGTTAACCGAGCCATTCACTGGGATTACCTTCATGTTGGGATCAGGGGCGTTAGCAAAGCTGCTGAATTCGAACATGGGAGCCAAGCTGCTTAGCGATGGAGTACGAATTCCAATCAGCAAGAAGGCCTCTTCGCAGGCTACGGTTCTTCAACTTCTGAAACTCGCGGGGAAGGATGCTCAACCCGTGCTTGAGCCAGCGTTCCAGTAGTGATCCACCGACCCACATACATTACCAATGGAGCAAACCAAACAGGGAATAACATGATCACCACAATATCTTTGGCAGAGTGCATGTTCGTTAAGCTCCAGAAGCTAATCCACAAGACACAGACGACGATCCATGCACGTTTAAGCATATGCGCCGATTATATACCAGCAAACCAACAGCAGAAGGGGTGCCCGCAGTGAACCGGCAA
>JAYVUF010000159.1:0-2910 GCA_043788135.1 Actinomycetes bacterium | reverse complement strand
CAAGCCCGGCCAATCCAAGCAAGACGCAGAGTAAGTTGCCACACGATGAGTCGTGCGGTACTTTATTGTTAAAAAATTGACTCAGTCTGATTTGCGTGGTAGTTTGTGTACGCTGCCTTGTGTCGAGGAAGCCCTGCATGCGAGGAGCGCATGACGAGTGTCTATGGGAAGCGTGAGCAATCACGGGAAATCAAGACCATGGGCACAACCGGAGGAAGAACATGTTGAGTTACATGAAGGACGGCAAGCGCATCGAGTGTCCTAGTCTCTATGCCGAGGCAAAGCCTGGTCAGATGGTTGTACTCACCGCGGTCAGTTGGGGTGAAAATCCCAATACGAAAATGTGGCCACTTGCCGCATACCCGCAGCCCTCGCTCTTTGTTGTGGTCGGAGTAGCCCCAAATGATGAACGGCATATTGGTGTGGCGATGTTCCTTCTTCGCGACATGAATGGAAAAGAGTTCGCCACGCCACTCGGAATCGGTATTCATGATGCTTCCGATTGGCTTACATGGAACGCCGGGAAGCATAGAGAAGACCTTCGCCAAAAGAACGCGCGCATCCAGCACCTTGAGGCGCAGGTCGCGCTTCTCCGGGGTATCCTCGTTGATCAGGGCGTGAAGCTGATCACCCCCGAACAAGCGAAAACTCTCGGCCTCGACACAAGACGGTAACCAGGAGAATCAAACACCCCTCTTTTGAGGGGATTTATTTTACAGAAAAAGAATCTACCCAAGCGAATGATACTTCTTTTTCCGACGAGTGTGTTGTGTCGGCATGAAAAGAGCTAATCCGCGAGGACATAGATGACAACAGTTTCGTTGTGAAATACGGTATTGCACTGCATCACATTTTTGACCTGGCCATTTATGGGTGCTTGTTCCCCATAGGTATAGAAACCAATCAGCGGGATTTCTTTGCCCAATACTTCTTGAATGGCAGTAATTTCTTCTGGAGTGCGAGTGCCAAATAGTTTTTTTCGCGCAATACAGTTGAAGATAAAAATTGCCTTTGGCGTAGCTCCATTTAGCGCATCCTTCGCTTCTTCTGCTGCCTTTTGCGCCATGGCAATAGCAGACTCCCTTGTCCCCATCATGATGCGGATGTCGGAGCCCTCAGGGGTTTCAGCTCCGCACGCAATGGAGCCGTCTTTCTCGTCTACAAATAACGGTGCTCTAAGCAGGAATTCCTCATTATGAAGAGACTTAATACCTAGAGGATATAATAAAGTAAACTCCCCGAGTGTTTTGCCTCCTATGTTGTTGATTTGATCTTTGAAATAGTCTCGGTACAATTCAATGGCAGGTTTGTGGTTAATTTCAAAAATCTTTGAGCCTGACGACTTCGTCACCTTTGCAGGAAGACTAAGCATGCCCCATCCATGCTTAACTCCAATGCCATGATGTAAGTTGCCAGAGATTCCGACGCCGACAACGCTATTTGTATATACCTTATTACCTAGATATTGGTATGTTTCCTTAAACAGAAAATCGTCTCCCGCTGAACCTCCAACGAGAGGGAAGTGTTCTCCCAATTCACTCAGTATGCCGCGGAGGATGCCGGCACCATTTCCCGCTAAGCCGTCCGAGAGCATAATAAATCCTTTTACGTTGTCTTTTCCTCCCGCACGAGTAATGACCTGGTCTGCAACAGTCTTGCCCGCGGCAACTTCATTTTCTTTGACGCCGACTCCGATTCCAGAATGGAATTTTATTGAATCGGACGAGATAAGCATAACCGCCACAGAAGGCTCATCGAGTGGCCCTGCCGTTGTAATCTCTCCGGCCGTTGAGCATCCGACAACAGGAGTGTTGCCAGAAATCTCGGCGATTCCTCTCAGCATTGCATCTTGGTCATACGTAACTGAAGAAAAAACAAAAGCAACGGAAGGAACATTTCCGCCCAGCCTTTCAAGCGCCTGTTGATATGCATTCTTTCCGACCACTGATGCATCATTTCCGTGCGCGCTTCCTGTGGTGGCGTTGGTGGACATGTTGAAATTTGTAGACCATTATGATGTGTAATTGAATCATTGTACACTTTTAGCCCCGTGGTGGCCACGGGAAATGCAATCTTGAGCATCCATGACGCTCCGTTTTGCTCTCTGTTGGTGTGCGTGGGTAGCTATTGAGCCAAAAGCACCAAATCACTCTCTCGTTCAACGAGGAGGCTTTTTTCAAGAATCAGTTTCCTTGCAAGTTCGGCATACGTGGTATTGTTTTTTTCGAGAGAGGCCGAGAATGGTGTAGCGCAGTTATCCTTCCATGCTCCACAATTTGTATTAAAATCGGTGACAATCAGTATTGATTCATTTTTAATGCGTTCAATTTCATTGGTAAGGAAAGTAACTTGTGCTTCAGAGTTTGCTACCCGGCCCTCCGCTCCCCGCACTTCGTCCTGCTTTTGTGCGAGCGAATCTGGAGGAGTGAAGAGGGGAGACTCCACAGGAGTGGGCACCTCAAGATTGCTGCCCATCATAGAGTCACCCTGAACTTCACTAGCAATACTCGTGCTTGTCGCTTTGGCTTCAGTAGCACTCTTCGGTGCTGCCTCGCGAGTAGTTTCAATAAATAAAGGAGAGGCAAGCATGTTTGTGTCGACTATTTTGGGTGGAGTGAAACTGAGTGAGTCAAAAACAATCCCGAGACTCATTCCAAGTAGGAGTGACGCCAAAATACCCGACAGAAACATTGGAGTTATTGCACCATCTCCCTCGCGCTCGATTTTGATTTTCGTGTGGGTCACAATAGAATTATAACATGGATTATAAAATAATGCAAGTATTTTAATCGCGCATAGACATTTGTCGTTTTGCCAAAAAACTGATGAGATATCCCTTAAAATGTCCAAATAACTCGACCATCGAGTTATTTGTTGATAACGAAATGATAACTTTCTAGTAGCATGTGG
>JAYVUF010000158.1:0-2167 GCA_043788135.1 Actinomycetes bacterium | reverse complement strand
GCGATGGTGGCGGTGCGTCACCCCGATCAATATCGCCGAAGCATCTCTTTGGCTGGTTATTTTGAACCATCATTTTCGGCGGGCATCAATCGGCGCGAGCGAAGTTATCTATCCAGCAAATATGATCTAGTAAAAACTCTTAAGAGTTCACCAACTTCACTCAAAATGCTGGTAATTGCCAGCAAGCGCGATCGCTACTCTTACGCATCAACTCAGCGCTTTATAACAAACGCATCAAAATATATCCCGATTAAATATGATGAGATTCCAAATGGTGGACATAACATCTCAGTTTGGCATCCATATGTGGAAACCGGTTTTCTTTGGCTAAAAGCCACTGAATAGTTAGCGAACTGAATGGGTTCGCAAGCTATTAATAAACTGTTCTGCGCGAAGTGCGGCCCAGCCGACCGTAACTAAATTACTGGCTTTTGGGTAAAGAACATAACGAGTCTCCCACTCCGGCTGGAATTTTGCATTAAAACGATAGAGCGATTCAACTTGGAACCAGTTGGATAAGAAGCGAATAAGATTTCGGGCACCTCGGGTGAGGGGCCCAGCACTAATTTTGTCGGCTCGTTCAAAAAGGGATCGAAATGCCGCAAAGTTCAATGAGATATGTGTGATGCCGTATTCCTTTGCATACTCTGCTGTCGCCACAATCATCAGTTCATTTACGCCAGGGTCATTTTCGCGGTCACGTTGCATCCGATCCAGTGAAAGCCGATTGGTTGTCCAAGGGACGAAGTAAAGCAACCCCTTAATAACACCATTTTGCTCTGCAATCGTTATATAACACTCACTATCTACAGCTTCTCCAAACCGATCCATCGACATGGAAAACCCACGTTCAGGAGATCCGTAACGCCATTTCTTTGCTAATTCTCGCAATTGAATTTGTTTCTCTCGAGGAAGTTCGCAGAATTTCGAGGTGTAGGTCGAATACCCCTTGCGCCTAATCCGATTGACCATTTGTCGAACATTGCTCATGGATCGACCCTCAAGCGTGAAGTTTGCAACGTTGATGATTGCCTCATCACCGATGTCAACCGCCAACATCCCAGCCTTTTCCACCCACAATTCCCCGCCATGATCACTACATCCCATCACACCTGGCGTCCAGGCGTGCTTTCTGGCTTCTTCCAGGAAGTTATCAATTGCTTCCCCCCACAGGCTGTACTCACCGAATGGATCACCACTGGCCAGCATTACGCCACCTTGCACGCGGTAGGAAATTCCAGCTTTGCGGTTAGTTGCCCAAATGACACTTTTATCTAATCGGGTAGCAAAATACCCAAGGGAATCCTGCTCTTGATCGTGCTGAATTAGTTTTTTAACTTGTTCAAGTTCATCTGGATTCATTTTAGGCAACGGTTCAACTCGACGGAAATACAGCCAGATCGGCACGATAATGAGAAAAACTCCGAAAGTTCCCAATGTAAAGCCAACCGCATCATTGATGCGATCGGAGGCAAATTTCACTGGCCCCGTAATTCCGAAAAACCCTTCCAGAACAGTAAGCAAAATATCTTTGAAGGATGGGTAGCCAATAACTTGCGAACCGTGTCGAAAGTACAGCATTAATATGCTGGCCACGGCCAGTACGAAAAAAGCCATTATGAAGCCATACAGCGGCCGCAGTTTGGTGGTTGGATCGGATTCGGCGTAGAACTCTTTGCGAAAGACAAGCAAGAGCACAATCAAAATTATTGAGGCAGCTTCCTGGAATGGTGGGTGGTAAATGCGCAAGATGTTGGCTACCAAACTAACAAATAAAATTACCAAACTCAGTGTCCATGCCCGGCGTTTTCTACGGATCAATCCGCGAGCCAAAATAAAGGTAAGGATTCCGGAGAAAAACGCGGTGGCAAAAGCTGTGGAGTGAACGGCAAGTGGCAAATATGGATCGATCCTATGTACTCGAAGTCTGATCGGGCGGAAGATGTTTGAGGCTATGTCAAAGAAACCCAGGAGATAGGCAAAGCGACCGATCCATTTGGGAATTGATCCGCCAATTTTCATTATCTAAATACTCCCGTGTGACCTAGTGAGTACCTACCTGGTTGTCGGTAGATAGCCAAACCGTGAGGCTCTTTGCCAACTTTGATCTTAGTAAGGAATTTGCCGGCCACGATATCGAAGACATACACATAATTGTTATAGCGGC
>JAYVUF010000157.1:0-2190 GCA_043788135.1 Actinomycetes bacterium | reverse complement strand
GCTCTGCTTTCAACCGTTATTCCGGCTCCACAACTGGAGGTACTCCGCTCCAAGTTGAGCTACTTGCTCTCTTCGGGGTTGAGTAGGGACAGTCAGATTTACTTCGCCACAAACGCAGATGAGGCGATAGCTAGCGAGAACCACAAACTAAGTATTGTCCCGGGAAAATACCGCTTGACGTCTCAACACGAACAAGTCCCTATAACGCTTGTCAATGACTTTGGAGCGCCAGTAAAAATTTCACTCCAACTCACGCCACTGAATTTTCGAATTCATACAGTTGGGGATAGACACGTTCTCCTAGCACCATATTCCAAAACCCAGCTGGTAGTTCCTTTTACCGTTGTAGCACCTGGCTCCACTGCCGTCCTTGCCCAGTTTAAAAATGCTGCCGGAAAGTCCGTGGGAGATTCGGTGATTCTCACACTTAATCTCTCAGTGATAAGTCCAGCAGTTGCCTGGTTCACATCAGGCGCGGCGATACTTCTTCTGGTGGCGGCGCTTGCTCAAATCATCCGCCGAGTGAGAAGGTCTCGCAAATGAAACCAGCTGAGTTATTCCACGCGTCTAGCGTGATGGCGCTCGGAACAATTTTCTCTCGACTTACTGGATTTATAAGAAATATTTTGGCTGTCGCACTCCTTGGTACTGCTCTCCTTGCAGATCCCTACAACGTCGCAAACACGATGCCAAATATTCTCTACAACCTTCTTATTGGTGGGGCACTCACGGCTATTTTCGTGCCCCAACTTATTCGCTCCTTTAGCGACGAGGACGGCGGTAACGCTTTTGCTTCTCGTTTAGTGACAACGATAAGCGCATTACTCTTAGCCCTAGTCCTACTTGGTATTCTCTTCGCACCGACACTCGTCAGGCTGTATGCGCCAGAATTTTCGAACCCTGGATTTGAAAACGAGTTTCGTATCGCTGTAGATTTCACTCGTTACTGCCTACCTCAAATATTCTTCCTCGGTCTATTCACGATGTTGGGTCAAGTGGCTAACTCTCGGGGGTCCTTTGCGCCCCTTATGTGGTCTCCAATCGTTAATAACCTCTTCGTTATCGGGATATTTCTAACAATCCTTATCCAGTCTCCACATCTCTCACTTGATTCCATCACACATGGACAGATTCAATTGCTTGGGTGGGGCACAACGCTAGGCGTGGTAATTCAAGCTCTCATTTTGATCCCGGTAGTAAAGCAGACTGGAATGAAGATAAGACCAACATTTGGGGTTCGTGGATTGGGAAAATCCTTTTCACTAGCCGGGTGGACGCTAATCTACGTTCTTATTTCCCAACTGGGATATCTAGTGACCGTCAACGTCTCAACAAGTGCGGCAGTTCGCTCGGCGCAAGAGGGAATAAAGACAGGAGTCGGATTTACGCCCTATAGCAATGCATTCCTCATCATGATGCTTCCCTACTCGATAGTTACGATTTCACTAGTGACTGCATTACTTCCTCATCTATCAAAATTGGCAATCGATAAAAAGCGGGATCAAGTGCGTGAGCAACTTGTGCGGGCGATAAAGATGGTGGGTGTTCTCACAATTCCTAGCGGTGTTGCTTTCTTATTATTTGGCCCACTGATAACTCGTGTTCTTTTCTTTGGAATTGGGAAGTCTGACGCCATTTATGTCGGTAATGTGCTCTCCTCCCTTGGGGTGGGGTTGGTCGCATTTAGTATTAACATAATTTTGATACGTGGGTTCAATGCCTTCGAGGACACAAGAACGCAGGTTCTCTCCATTCTCTTTATTAATATCATCTCTGTAGCCCTCTCATATCTCTCTTTGAACCTTCTGAACAGTCGATGGGTAACAGTGGGCTTAGGGCTTGCCTTTTCGATAAGTTATGTTGTGGGACTCTTCCCTACCCTTCTACTTTTAACCAGGCATACGGGGCGAATTTATTTAAAAGATTTCTTCTCGCAGCATCTTCGTTTACTTACCGCAGCCTTGGTGGCAATGCTGCCTCTGTTCGCCATCTCAAGATATTTTTCCTGGGCGGACGTATCCTCTACGGCACTAATTAGAGTCATTGAACTCTTTATCGTTATGTTCGTTAGCCTCCTTGGATACTACTTTCTTGCTCTCGCAATGAGAATCCCCGAAGTTGCCATCACGCGCGAATTGGTGGCAGTTCAGTTCAGCCGCGCCCTGAGTACTCGCCGCAGGCCAAAATCCG
>JAYVUF010000156.1:0-2079 GCA_043788135.1 Actinomycetes bacterium | reverse complement strand
ATTAAAGGTTATCCAATTCATCAAGCAGCGCATCGCTGTCAATGGGTTTCTTTTTCGCGGCCACCGTAGCTGACCGTTCCTTTGCTGCGGACGATACGCCAGCTGCGCCAACACGTTCTCTGCGGATTGCTGCCACAGCCTCGCGCATATCCTCAACTGACAACGTCCCTTCTCGCGCGCGTTGGCGCCAAACTTGAATACTACTCAAAATGACCTCAGACATAGTTAGACCTCAACGGTGATTTGTGGCTGCAGTGGTACGAGATGCAAGCCGTGGCGCTTAATTGCAGAATCAAATTCGCTTTCGGGATAGATGAAAGCGAACTTGCTTTTCGTTATATCAAAGGCAATTTTGCGTGCTGCGTCTTTGGACTCAGCCTCAATCTCAGAATAGCAATCCCGAAGGTTGTATCCGAAGCCGTAAGTAACATAGAATTTCATAGCGTTCCCCCTGGGTTAAGTTACAATCAAGCGTGTCGTTGGCCGACTGCAAGCTACGTACAAGCATTGGAATGCTTCCTTGCGATTGCGATTTCCGAGTATGTCAGGCGTGTCGACGAACACGGTCTGGTACGTTGAACCCTGGCTGCGATGTGCCGTGATTGCGTACGCGTACTTGATTTCGTGAAAGAGGTCTTTTTGTTCCCAGAACTTTTTCCAGAGCCTCGGGTTCGACTTAGCATTGTGGGCCAGGATTGTACAATCATCGTTGTATTTTTCTAGGGACTCTGGGTGAATTACAAGCAATCGAATTTGCTTGTTGGATTCATTGCGACAGCGTAACTCGATGGCTTTGTACTCCGGCGCGAACGGGTGCTGACAGTCGATTGTGGATTCGACTATCGCCTCGTCGTCTGTAGCCAATAGAGTTTCATCATCCGTTTTTTTACACGGACTCGCTGCGATGATCCGATCCCCCGCGAGGTAGTAGCCACGCGATGCTGCGCCACCGAAGATAGCGTAACGGATTAGATCATTGTATTCGTCCACGCGAGCGTTACGCCACGCAATTACTTTGCCGAGACTACCATCGAGGAACACCCCAGCATCGGCAGCCTTCGCAATCTCACGCTTGAACTCGACCTTTGCGAGTTTAAGTACACCTTGCCAGTCCGAGCCATCTTCAGTCATGCTGCGATCCGTTGCGATTTTGATCGAAGGAGAAAAGTCCAGCATACGATTGCGAATTTCAGTGACCAAGGTCAGAATCTGGTTGTCATGGCGCTCGACCTTTGTCAAGTACGATGTCGGATGCCCCGCTGTCCAGATTTTGCTTGCAATCTCCTTCACCGGAGGTAGCTGAGCAGGATCGCCCATAAACACTACCTTGATATTGTTAAAGTTAGCTTGATCGCAGAGGATGTCGTGAAGAACTTCCCCAACCATCGAACCTTCGTCAACCCAGATCACGTGAATCTCGGACAAGTCCACCGGCTTTTCGCTTGTGATTAGCTTTTTTACTTCTCCAGACTTGTCAATTCGCAGACCAAGTAAAGAGAATGTCGTGCAAGCAGAGCCTGCGATGCCCCGTAACACTTTAGCGGCCTTGTTAGTTGGAGCTGTGAAAGCGAACTTGATGCGGGACTTAGTCGATTTGGCGACGACTTCTCCCATGAGGAAAGTTTTGCCTGTCCCTGCAAAACCAGATAGAACAAAGAAATTAGACACAGGGTCTGGGTCAGCAATAAAAGCCAAGAGATTGTCGAGAGCAGTGGTTTGCTCATGGTTAAGGGTGATACGGGATGCAGGCCGGACACTCACAGCCATTGTCTCGGAAGGAGCTGTCGATGCCGTGAGATTCTGGATTGTAGAAGGGGTGATTAAGGGGGAAGGACTTGATAAAGCTTCTGTCATCATTTGCTTTCAATGGGGGCTGAGTCAACTCAGCATTAAGGGAATCGATATAATTTTCTATTTTGCAGCTAAGTACAACTGCAAGTGATTCTGCATTGCGGGCTGCTTGGGCGGGGTTGTCTATTGTTAGTGGTCTCCAGTAATACTCAATTGCTTTTCCGCGAAGGTACGAGATGTACCCTTCTGGGCCTAGTGCTGCTTCGATTGCCTCTTGGTCAGTCATCG
>JAYVUF010000155.1:0-2970 GCA_043788135.1 Actinomycetes bacterium | reverse complement strand
ATATCCCAGAGAGCCATATCAACACCTGATATCGCGTTATTGAGCGCCGGTCCATTGCGCCAATATGAATTCACCATCGATGTTTGCCAAATATCTTCTATTCGCGAAACATCTTTGCCAATGAGAAAGGGCTTTAAATAATCCTCGATGGCGGAAGCGACCATCAAATATCGTTGCGTGAAGGTGGCGCAGCCAAGACCGTAGAGACCGGGTTCAGAAGTTTCAACTTTTACGACGACAAGATTTATACCCTCTGGCGCCGTGAGAATTGTACGAACATTTGTAATTGTTACTGGTTTGGTCATGCACAGGAGCCTAAAAGCAAGTTAAAACATTGTAAAGTGAAACAGCTCACGGTCTCGCCGAACTTCCATCGGGGATGCGAGCAGTCGTCCACATTGGTGGTCTAATAGAATGCGAATTATCGCAAGGAAATTCAGCGGCGAGTTTTTCGTTAATGTCGATACCTAACCCCGGCAAATCATTGGGGTATAAATATCCGCGACGCAATTCCGGAGTTCCCGGAAATACTTCTCTTATAGTTTCAGATGGTCCGTACCACTCTTGGATTCCGAAATTCGCGGAACTCACATCAATATGAAGGTTTGCAGCATGGCCAACAGGTGACACATCACCTGGTCCATGCCATGCGGTTCTCACGCCATAGGCTTCGCAAAAATGAGCCAACTTCTTTGCCGGCGTAATTCCTCCAATGGCACTTATATGACATCGAATGTAATCAATGAGTCGATTGGAAATTAAGGTCAACCACTCCTGTGAATGTGTAAAAAGTTCGCCCATAGCAATTGGGGTAGAGCTCTGATCTCGCATAATCCGAAACCAATCCACTTGTTCAGGTGCGAGAGCGTCCTCGAGGAAAAAGAGTCGATGAGGCTGCAAGTCCTTAGAAAGTCGGACCGCATCAATTGGAGACAATCGCTCATGAACATCATGAAGTAGCTCTATTTCACTGCCAACCGCGCTTCTCATGTGATCAAAGAGCAGAACGGTATTTCGTGCATATGCGTGAGGATCAAAATAAGCGCCAGGGAGAGCACCATCTGGAGAGCGAATTTCCGTCGTGCGTCCCCCATAACCACCTAATTGACAACGAATATAGAGAAGACCATCCTCCATAAAGGCTCGAACTTTATCTTCAACTTCCGTGACATTTCGCCCATCTGTGTGGCGGTACACGGCAGCGGCTTCTCTCGCCTTGCCTCCTAATAAGTCATAAACAGGCATATTTGCACGCTTGCCAGCAATATCCCAGAGAGCCATATCCACACCAGAAATCGCATTATTCAACGCTGGCCCATTGCGCCACGACGAGTGAACCATCGATGTTTGCCAGATGTCTTCAATACGCGAGACATCTTTGCCGACTAAAAATGGCTTCAAATAATCTTCAATCGCAGTAACGACCATGAGATATCGCTGGGTAAATGTTGCGCATCCAATCCCGTAAAGACCCGGCTCTGATGTCTCAACTTTAATAACAACAAGATTGATGCCCTCTGGCGCAGTGAGGATTGCACGAACATTTGTGATTGTTACCTCTGCTGTCATGAGCAGGAGCCTAAAAGCAACTTAAAACATTGTAAATAGAAATTTAGCCCAGATAGCGAGACATCTGCAAAATCGCTGGGCTATTCCAACGATAAGAAGTTAGAGTTGATATGTGCTCACGAGAAATCGGGAATCCTTCTCTATCCGAGCGCTTTCTGGTGATCGATCCGATTGTGGCGAAGGTCCAATTTGGAATTCAAAAACAAATGTAGTGACGTGGGTTGATATCGCAGGAAAAAAATGGCATCAAGCTTCACTTGATGCGAACGACACAACTAAAACAAAAACATTTGAAATCCCAACGGTCATTGGCGCAATAGTTGAAAGAAGCACGGGTGGATTTTTTGCCGCTGTCCAAGAGGGTTTTGGTTCATTAACTTCTGACGGAGAGTACAGAGAAGAAATCAATTTTCTGCCAGCTGGCGAAAGAATGAATGACGCTAAAGCCGACTCACACGGAAGATGGTGGACCGGGAGCAATACTTTAGATTTTGAAATGGGCAAGGGCAGACTTCATGTCATCGACGCCCAACACAAAATCACAACCATTGAAACTGGTCTAGCCCTCCCCAATGGGCTGGGTTGGAGTCCAGATGACAAGAGTTTTTTTTTCGTAGACAGTATGCAACGGGTTCTTTGGCGCTATGACTTCGACGTAGATTCGGGAAATCTTTCCCACAGACGAGTCCTAGTTCAATTTCCCGACAATGGCGCTATTCCAGATGGAATGTCAATTGCCGATGACGGTTCGTTGCTAATCGCGATGTGGAATGGCGCTCGCATCGAGGTCTTTTCACCCGATGGAGTTGCAAAAGAGATCATCGCTTTGCCTGTTACGAGCCCAACTTCGTGCACTTTTGCGGGAAAGGATGGCTCCACCCTCATCGTCACCTCCGCGGGGGGGGATATGGATATTTCACGCGAGCCGCTAAGTGGGCTGACTTTGGCGATCGACGGTCTGGGCTATACAGGCAGACCCAGCGAGGTTTTCCGTGGGTGAGTTTTCACAAATCCCATTAAAAGCGCGAAATTTTGGTTGCCGGGTGACTCAACGCATTTTTCTTGGGACCCTGGAAGCGGTCTCCATTGAAAATGAGAAGATCCGAATTACCGTTTTGGCTGGACGTGGGGCAGATGTCGTCGAATTCCTTTACAAACCGTGCGATATGGACTTCGCATGGCAGACGACTACTGGAGTCCGAGGAAACCCTTTGGATCCATATCCAAAGGCCGATATCGCTTCCTTTATTGACGAATATCCCGGAGGGTGGCAGACCATCTTTCCTAATGGAGGCGTGCCTTCCACGTACATGGGCATCGAATTGGGGCAGCACGCCGAAGTTGCGATTCTTCCATGGGAATATGAAATTCTCTCTGACACCGCCGAGATTTCTTCAGTGA
>JAYVUF010000154.1:0-3388 GCA_043788135.1 Actinomycetes bacterium | reverse complement strand
TCTGCAGCAATGCTCCGCCAGAAGTTACGGAGACGAGCCGCGTCCTTCATGAAACGGACTAGGCCAAATCTGACTCGCTTGTCACCGACAGTAACAGTCCGTCCCGACATACGGATGATGGGGAGACGGGATAGTGAATATTCATACGGACCACCTAGGATGGCGAATCCATTAGTCAGGTGCATCTGAGCGTACCGGCAAGGGGTGTGACGAGACTTTACAATCTTACCATGCTTATCTTCTAGACTTGCCAACGCATCGTCGTGCATGTCTTCGTCATACGTATGGATTGAACCGTCTTCAAACATGAACAACATCTTCATGCGCTCAAGCATTCGCCAGTGTTCCGTCACCCGGATGGTCCCAGTTTCAAGCCAACCTTCGCTGACCATCATTCGTTGCTCACGGGTAGAAAGGTTTGAAGGATCAGCGTCTTTAAAATGCTTCTTAAACTCTTTCCTCGGCATTAGATCATCTACAAAGACGTGGTTAGCATCACGACCCGTAGGATCAATAGACATCCGGTCCCAGACAGTACTGAGAACATCATCGATAGGAGTTAGTGAAATCTCCTGATCAAATACGTCATCGGCAGTGTAATTAACAGATACACGAAACGAGCCATCGCCACATTGGACCATCGACTCGAAAGCGTTGTCGTATACACGAGACGCACGGCATTTAGTTTCAATAGCACGAATAAGATCAGACCGAACGTCGGCAACCTTCTTGTCACCATTCTCAGAAGGAACGACCTTGATAGCGTTACGGTTAGTCCTCCAATCACCTACAAGCTGGGCAGTAAACTGAGGGATAGTGTTAATTGTAAGGCAGGGAAGACCGACACGCTGTTGAAGGACAATAGGGTCCCATTGCTCACCGGCTACAAACTTCTTATCTTCAAGGGCAGCTTTGCGGTTATCCGCGTCCGCCTCGATGTCTAGTGCATGAGTCTCACGAAGGTCTTTTAGATATGCGTCTGCCGACTCAAACCCTTCGGGAATATATGCAGCGTCAGGTTTCTTAAGTTCCTCAGTATCGAACGTGAGGACATCAATTTCTTTTCCGTCTTTCATCCAGTCTAGCCTGCCATCCAAGAGGTGTCGGATTCGCCCCGATAGACGTTAGTCTTAGCTTCACCAGTTATTGTCTTCAAGGTATAATCAGTACTGGCTTCAGCCCTCTTACGACGTCCTGTAATTCTGTCGAAAAGTGAAGCGAGTCCCCAGACGAGAGCATCGACTCGGTCAGGCGAATTGCCTCCGGATCGATCGACGTCTCGAGTGAAAAGACACATCTGGTCTTCAAGTTTGTCAAATTTACCGACGTGATGAACCCGACCTTGTTCGTACAATGCCGAGATAGGTTCAGCCCGGACGACCTTACCGCGAGTAGCGGTGACGAGTGTGATAGGGACGGATCGATCCTTTGCTCTAAGGACGGACTCAACCATTTCCCCACCTTGATTCTTCTCCGCTACAATCCTATCAGCATCTAGTTCGTGATAAAGCTTTACGGCTGCACTCGCCCATTCGTCAGGTGTACCGCGAAGGCTTCTGTCCGCAAGGACATATCCTCGTTGATTACCATCTTCGTCACGAGCAAGGCCTACGGCAACAATCCCGGTCTCGTCAGCCTCTTCACCAGAAGTGACTGCCGGATCAACCGCGACTACGATACGTTCATACTCTTCTAGATCAGGACGGCGGTTATTATCAATCATCTCGTGTGTCCAGAGAGCCCCGGGCATATCGTCTAGGATGGCTCCTTCAAGTTCCTGACGCCCAAGCCGGGTATTGCCGTATCGTTCGTATAGTTGTTTAACCGTATTCTTTGCTAGGTTACTCTCGTTGTCTAACGTTGATCCTTTCGTAACAAGGGTATCGGGATCATTGACGAGTCGTCGAATGAGAGGTTTTGGTAATGGGGTAGTAGTGACCAGACACTGCGGGTGCAACCCAAGGCGTAACCCAAACTGCACTTGATCCCAGAGTTCTTGGATGTAACGAAATTTCGCAAGTTCATCGATCCATGCAAAGTGATGCTGAGGGCCTCGAAGTTGATCAGGTTCGGTAGCATTGTAGCACCAAGCCTGAGACCCGTTAGGCCAGGTGAGTCGTCGATTAGTAGGTGACCAGCTATCTGCAGTCAGATTGGGGTCACAAGCTACGAGACCACTGTCCCCAAGGATCATAACGTCACGAGCGTCAGCGGCAGTCTCGGCAATCAAAGCAATCCGACATCCTGGGTTCTCTGCCGCCTTTTGCCTGATCCACTCAGACCCCATCCTCGTCTTACCAAAGCCCCGTCCTGCAAGGACGAGCCATGTGTTAAACGTATCGACGGGGGAGAGTTGGTTGGGCCTAGCCCAGAAATCCCAGTTGTACTTTAACGCTGCAAGGTGGGCAGGAGACATGCCCTTGTAAAACTCTTCCTGCTCTTCTATACTTAACGAAGCTAAGACTTGGGCAGGAGAGAGTTGATCAGACTTCATTTAATGGCGACCACCTTGTCTTCGTCTAGGACCGCCCTATCGCGGAGTGCCTTCATCTTACTCGTGAAGTGTTGTGCTTCCTGTTCGATCCGACGCTGTTCGAGCTCAATCGCACCGCCGTCCTTACCAGTGATCTCAGTCCTATCGATGAACATACCAAGATGACGAGCAAGCAACTCCAATCCGCGTAGCTTATCGCCGTCACGAGTCCCCTCTTTAGTAACGATCTCGGTGACTTTTTGAATGACATAATCTGGGGATACCGAAGTGATCTTTGCTTCTTTACTTTCAGAGAGAGCATCGATCAACCTAGCGACTCCTTTATGCTTAAGAAGGATATGGGCTTGACGGTCAGAGTAGTTAATAGCATATCCAGCTCTGACTGCTGCTGCACTCGCGTTATAATCGACGAGATATTCTTTACAGAAGATTCGCTGTCTAGGGGTGAGGGCGACTTTAAGACCCTCAATGTCTTCTTCCTCAATAGCACGTATCACTTTCTTAGGGGCAGGGCGTTTACTGTTATGAGGATACTTGGCCTTTCCTTTCGGAACTTGTTCACCCATTAGCGGCCCTTCCTCTTGGTAGCCGTGTTAGTCTTGGGATTGTAGACGTAGTTTTTCTTCGACTGGCCTGACGCTTTACTAGCTCTATCGACAGCCCGCTCTGCAGCAGTCATATTATCCCGAGCAATCCCTGACGCAGTAAGCTTCCCAGATGAGTCCATTTGGCCGCGTTTCTGGAGAACCTTTATAGCGGAGCTTTTGGACCCAATCTGGGCTGCTAGTCGTTCGAGGAGTTGATTTCTCCCCATGAATTTCTGTGTCTCGGTCACTTATGCCCTCCTGCCGAGTTCCTTTTAAATGAACGATTCACTTTAGGAGGTTGGACGAG
>JAYVUF010000153.1:0-11304 GCA_043788135.1 Actinomycetes bacterium | reverse complement strand
CAGGCTTTGCAACGACCTTCTTAGCTGGTGCTGCCTTCTTGGCAACGACCTTTACGACAGGCTTTGCGATAACTTTTGGAAGTACCTTTACAGGTGGCTTCGGTGCTGGATCCATTTTGCGAGCACCAGCGATGATCTCTTTGAGCGCCTTTGCAGGCAAAAAACGCACTTTTTTGCTCGCCTTGATTTGGATTGTCTCGCCAGTAAAAGGGTTACGACCCTTACGTGCCGGACGATCCACTTTCTTAAACTTTCCAAAATCATTGATCTGTACGTCATCACCTTTTGAGATGTTCCGAAGGATGGCATCAAAAACTACATCGACGGCGCGAGCCGCCTCTTTCTTACTATCCCCGAACTGTGGAGCCAAGTACGCGATGAACTGGGCTTTGTTCATTAGTTCCCCTTAAACACACTAATTTAATAGGCTTTTGCCTACATAAAAGAAATCTACGCGGCTACTACCAAAAGAGCCTTTATTAGTGAGGGCGTGTCGCAGTTGAAAAATCGCACTTTTTAAGCGTAAAAAACTCTAAATCTTTCCTCGAGAGTTCTCTCGAAAAAAAAATCAAAATTAAAGCGAATTATGAGCGTATAGGAAGGGTTTTAGGCTTAAATGTGGGACGCGAATGCTCATAGGCGCTCACTGAATCTATCTTCTGCAAAGTCAGTCCGATATCGTCCAAGCCCTCCATAAGACGCCAGCGTGTGTAATCGTCGAGCTCGAATGGATAAACATCTTCGCCAACTCGCACGTTTTTTACCTCAAGATCGACCGTGATTGAGGTAACTGGGTTGGATTCGATAGCAGACCAGATCTTCTCCACCTGCTCTTGCGGCAGAATCACTGAGAGCAACCCACCTTTAAGCGAATTTTGTCGAAAGATGTCAGCGAAGCGGCTAGAAATAACCACCTTGAACCCATAGTTTTGCAGCGCCCACACCGCATGTTCACGAGAAGAACCGGTTCCGAAGTCAGCCCCAGCAACTAATATTGATGCCTCCCGATATTGTGGAAGATTCAATACAAATTCCGGATCGCTACGCCAAGCCGCAAAGAGCCCATCCTCAAATCCACTCTTGGTTACGCGTTTGAGGTAGACGGCCGGAATGATCTGGTCGGTATCGACATTTGAGCGACGAAGCGGAAGCGCGCTTCCTGTGTGCGAAATAAATTTATCCATGTTCCTCTCCTTACAGATCTGCTGGTGATGAAAGGGTTCCGCGAATAGCTGTTGCTGCCGCAACCAAAGGGCTCACCAAGTGAGTACGACCACCCTTGCCTTGGCGACCTTCAAAATTACGATTCGAGGTTGATGCAGAGCGCTCGCCTACCGCCAACTGATCTGGATTCATTCCCAGACACATGGAGCATCCGGCGTTACGCCACTCAGCTCCAAATTCCAAGAAAACTTTATCTAAACCTTCTTGCTCGGCCTGCAATCGCACTCGAGCTGATCCAGGAACAACCAACATGCGAACTAAATCTGACTTCTTTTTACCCTTAACGATTTCGGCTGCGGCTCTGAGATCTTCAATCCGGCCATTAGTACAAGAACCCAAAAAAATCGTATCAACTTGAATGGACTTCATTGGAGTTCCAGCTTCAAGGCCCATATAAATTAAAGCCCGCTCAGCGGCAGCTCGTTCATCTAGATCAACAATCTCTGCCGGGTTGGGTACGGAGGAGTTCAGAGGAAGACCTTGTGCGGGATTGGTTCCCCACGTTACAAAAGGAGCAAGTTCTTGCGCTCTGATGAATATTTCTGAATCAAATTTTGCATCATCATCACTTTTCAGAGTCTTCCAATATTCAAGTGCCAACTCCCAGTCAGCGCCCTCAGGTGCGTGGGGCTTACTCTGCACATAATCAAAAGTTGTTTGATCTGGTGCAATCAAACCTGCGCGAGCACCCGCCTCGATAGACATGTTACAGATTGTCATACGACCCTCCATGGAGAGAGCACGTATTACTGAACCCCGGTACTCAATGACATACCCTTGTCCTCCACCAGTGCCAATCTTTGCAATGATTGCCAAAATAACATCTTTCGCGGTTACACCATCTGGCAACTCACCATCCACATTTATTGCCATAGTCTTTGGTCGGACTAAGGGAAGGGTTTGAGTTGCAAGCACATGCTCAACTTCAGAAGTTCCAATTCCAAAGGCCAGTGCTCCAAATGCGCCGTGAGTTGAGGTATGGGAGTCTCCACACACTATGGTCATCCCAGGCTGAGTGATACCAAGTTGCGGTCCTACCACGTGAACAATTCCCTGTTCTGCATCTCCGAGTGAATGAAGTCGAATTCCAAATTCGGCGCAATTTCGTCGTAGGGTATCTATCTGCAGCTTCGAGACTGGATCTTGGATTGGTAAATCAATATTCAAAGTTGGAGTGTTGTGGTCTTCCGTCGCAATGGTTAAATCAGGCCGCCGCACCTTTCGGGAGGCCAGCCTTAAACCATCGAATGCTTGAGCTGAAGTGACTTCATGGATGAGGTGTAAATCAATATAAACCAGGTCTGGCTCTCCAGGTGCGCTACGCGCTACGTGATCGGACCAAATCTTCTCGGCTAAAGTCTTACTCATCCTTGCTCCCTCGTTTGAAGAATTTTCCATTAGATCTTGCATCTCAGAGTTTGAGATGGCATTATCAGAGTATGGACACTAAGAATAGCGGAGTCGGAGTATTAGACAAATCGGTGCGTATTTTGGCGACACTCGAAGCAGGGCCCGCTTCTTTGGCTGATCTGGTTGCAGCTACCGGTATTGCCAGGCCGACCGCTCACCGTCTCGCGGTCGCGCTGGAATTCCATCGCCTCGTCACCCGCGATTTGATGGGCCGTTTCGTTCTGGGAGCACGTGCTGCGGAGCTAGCTTCGGCAGCCGGAGAAGATCGGTTGCTCGCCGTTGCCGCTCCTGCACTCACCGCATTGCGAGATGCATGCGGTGAAAGTTCTCAGTTATACCGACGCCAAGGAGATTTGAGAATCTGTGTTGCAACCGCAGAAAGACTCTCCGGACTTCGTGACTCTGTCCCAGTGGGTACCGTGCTAACGATGCAGGCGGGATCCGCCGCTCAAATACTTCTCGCCTGGGAGGAACCTGACAAACTCCATCGCGGATTGACTAACGCCAAATTTACCGCCGCAGCGCTTTCGGCAGTGCGCCGCCGCGGATGGGCCCAATCCGTTGGTGAACGCGAAGTAGGTGTTGCATCGGTGAGCGCGCCAGTTCGCGGGCCAAATAATAAGGTCATTGCAGCGGTAAGTATCAGTGGACCTATGGAGAGGTTGGGTCGCCAACCTGGCAGAACACATGCCGCTCAAGTGATGGCAACCGCAGCTCGCCTCAGTGAATATCTTATTCAAGCTAAGTAATTTTTAGCGGGCATATACGGCAAAGAAATCACGACTGCTTGCGCTGAAATAGCGTTGCGCTGGTCTAGTGAATGGAACCAACTTCTTGGGGAATTCCATTCTCCCCGTCTTAGACCTGGGGTACCACATATAAGAAATCCAGTCTTGATTTATATCAAGTTCCATAGCTCGGACTGCTCCGGCGTTTTTCAAAAGAGTGGCCAAACTTTGCACAGAAAGTGAATTACCAGCCACATAAATTACATTTCCAGTTTTGTCGATCCCAATTCCCGATCTCCATACGAAATACTTATTTTTAACTGTATTTCCCCAATTTTTCAAGACACTTTGATCCAGATTTGGAGTGATAACTCCATTGTCAATAAGCAAACTTAAATTCTGGCGCGCGGACACCACGTTCGAATCCATATTAATCTCTCTCCCCCATGTACCAATATCAAGATGGCCATCTGAGTGAATCACCAAAGTCGCTTTATCTATCACCAATGGTTTAATAAAAATTCCATTTTGATAATAGCCGCCTAGCGAATCTCTCACCTTAAAAGCGCTATTAAAAGTGGCTGCTAAACCGAGTAGGTCCGAACCCATGAGCAAATCTTTCGAACCGAGTTGAATCGTGTGGCCAGGCTCTAAGAAACCTGGATGCTGTACAAAACGCAAGAGAGAGCTCTGCATGATCACAACCCCAGCCAGATACGAGGTGTGTACAGAGTCAGGTCGCAAGTAGCCAACTTGAATCGCAGCTTTCTTTCCTACTCTAAAGACAGTATTTAAGTCTCCCTCACCGGGAAGAGAGGGCGTAACCACGCTAGGAATTGATTTCGCGTAGTGAATTGCGCTCGCAGCCAATAATTCAGAGGCACCGGGGTCCAAAGCGCCACCAACTTTTGGTTTGCTCACGTTGTACTTGGCATTTTCTAACGCTGAGACAATTGGACCCAAGTAGTGATTGCGACCCCATTCAGCCAATCGAGCTGAGACTGGATCGGTACCAGGTGCTAATAGCGCCGTACTAATTGACCAGAGAACTATTGCAAGAAATAGAGTCGGAACTCCTACCACAATGCGTCTCTTCCGGAAATTCACTCGACGAATTTACCAGTTAGCGCTGGGATATCTTGCGGAAAATGAAAGCAGGTAACGCAGCAAAAACTAGCGCTACATATTTCAACAAAGTAGGGGCCCAGGTCACAACATTTTTTGATGTAAGTGCTTTGTTTCCATATCTTCCACACTCCTTTGCGGAAATAGTGAAGGGAGCATCTGGCATTCCTTGGGTCATCTTGCTCTGCACAAACCCAGGACGAAGGATTTTTATTGAGACTCCAGTTCCACGGAGCTTCTCAGATAGGCCCCGCGCGTAAAAATCCAGACCAGCTTTAGTCGATCCGTATCCAAAATTATCGACTCGTGGGCGCACCTGAGCAAAAGAACTAATAATGAGAATTGTTCCGTGCGCTTGCAATCGCATCCTTTCGGCAATTAATTCAATCAAATGCACGGTACCGACATAATTTACTTCGATAGCGGCGAGTAAGTTCTCTGAAGTGCTCTTCGTTGGATCATTTCCCAGCAAACCCACAGCGATAATTGCCAAGTCCAGATCACTCTTATCGAACAATTCGGAAACAACGCGGATGCGCGCCTCTTTGTTCGTGACATCAAGCGCACACTCTCCATCGCGCCTGACAAGAATTACTTCGCGCGTCACGTCGCCTGGTAGTTGGGAAATTATCTCCTGACCAATATCACTCGACGCCCCAAAGAGAGCAACTCGGCCGGGGTTTTTAAATCCGTTTAGCACAAGTTCAGCCTCCTGGCTTGGTCTGATTTCCATAGCCCTAGGGGGTCCATAGAGCGTTGCAGTTCTTGCCAACGTGGTAGGTCAGGATACATCAATGGAATGAGAGCTGGATCAACACGAGAATCTTTGATGAGATAGACCCGACCACCAACCGCAATTAACTCTTCATCAAATTTTTGTAAAAAAGATTGCAGACCTGGAACTGAAGTTGAGTAGTCGAGAGTGAGCGTCCAACCTGGCCTAGGAAAACTCATAGGCGCAAGTGATTCGCTTCCAAATTTTTTGAGAACTCCCAAGAATGAAGCCGTCTTGAGCTGACGCAGTCCCGCAAATAATTTTTCAAAAATCTGCTCTTGGCCGACATCGATAACAAATTGATATTGCAAGAATCCACTCTTCCCATAAATATTATTCCAATTATTTATTCCGTCTAAGGGGTGCATATATTTATGTAAAACTACAGGTCCACTTTTAAGAGGCTTCCGAAACCACATTTCGTTAAATGCTTTTACGGTCAGCGGAGTAATGAAATTCTTACCCGCAATCGATGGCAGGGATGGACCTTTTTCTACCTTCACCTTCTCTTTTAACTGAGTAGCGCCATAATTGCCTAAACTCACAACTCCACGCCCTTGGTAAGCACCGGAGAGATCTATCCAAGCGACTGTATGTTCAAACTCTTGATCGGAGTCGTTCAAAAGATCGATCATCTGCCCCAGGCTCTGCACCCGCTCTTCTCTCACCTCTACCGAGTTAGATTGGATGGGTCGCAGTTCAACATCTACTTCCACGACTATCCCAGTAAGCCCCATCCCCCCAACAGTCGCCCAGAACTCTGGATCGGAAGGGAGGTATTGCGCAATCTCTCCTGACGAGAGTATGAGAACTATCCGTCTTACAGATTGCGAAAATGAACCGGTCTTGTGATGCGATTTACCGTGAATGTCAGCGGCGAGCGCTCCTCCCATGGTGACGTAGCCGGTACCTGGGACCACGGGAGGATATAAAGATTGGCTCAGTGCAGCTCGCTCTAGTTCGGCAATACTTACCCCTGCACCAACTGTTGCGATTCGAGTAGCAATATCAATGGAGATCGATTTGAGAGCAGTCATATCCATCAAAGTTCCACCAGAATTTAACGATGAATCGCCGTAGCTTCTATGTAGACCCACCGGCAATAGTCCTCGCGAAAGAGATTTGGCTCTAACGAATTCTTGAGCTTGTTCGATTGTGACGGGAGATGCACGTGCACTCAAGGAATGAAAATTATTACCCCACCCAGAGGATTCAACACCTTCAACTATTTGCATAAACCGAAAGAATCAATAAGAGTGCCGTCGCAAAACCCGCGCTTAGAAAATACCAATCTCCATACATAACTTCCTCTGGAGACTCACCACTATTTTTCTCAACCGCCCAAATGTAACGCAAGAGTGCAAATGTGACGGTGATGACAGATATCTCTGCAAATGGATGGTTTCCAGTGAGAGAGAAGGCCCACAAACTGTACGCGGTAAGTGTTACTCCAATTGCGACGGTTAAGACCAGTTGTAAAAACTCACTGGTGTACTGCTCTAAAACGGGTCGAATATCTATCTGTGAAGCGTTACGTTTTTCGGCGATGCGTTTTGCGGTGACGATTACCAATGGACCAAAAGTAGCCACCACCAAAAACCATTGCGAACTGGGAGTATGAGTAGCGGTTGCCCCACCAATTGCTCTTAGAGCAAAACCAAAGGAAACGATCAACAATTCCACTATCGGTTCATGCTTGAGGCCAAATGAGTAGAGCAAAGTGAGCACAAAGTAAATTGCCAGAGTTATTGCAAAGGCGCCTGGCAACATGTAGGAGAAGAAGATTGCGATAAGGGCGCAGACGAAAGATAAAATCCAGGCAGCCCGCTCTGAAATTTGGCCGGAGGCAAGTGGTCTTTGCGACTTCTTGGGGTTGGTGCGGTCCCGTTCTAGATCTCGCACATCATTAATTAAGTAGTTGCTACTGGCGGCAAACGAAAAGGCCATAAAGGCGTAGAAAACGTGGCTCAATATCCCCCAGTGAAAGACATCTCCTGCGGCAAAGGGCGCGATGATCACCAATAGATTCTTACTCCACTGCTTAACGCGCATCGCATACAGGTATTTCATTACCTCAAAACTCCCGCTCAACTGCGCCTTCTCAGCAAATTCTGACGCAATAACCCCAATAATAGTCCTCTCCGGACTTAGACCAGTTGAGATACCGTGCGGTAACCTAACCCAATGACTTTGCGAGCTAGACACCATCGTCTAATCGCCACGGCTTTTGCAGGATTAACGCTCTGCGCTTTAAGTGTGGCGGTTTCCCCAGCTGTCCAAGCTTCCCCCTCCATAGCGGCCGTCCAAGCCGAGGTGACCTCGCTACAGATTCAGGCTTCAGCGATCGCAGAAGCGGCGCAGCAATCGCAAGTTGAACTCATCGCACTCACCCGTTCGCTCAATTCGGTGCAGGAGAAAGATGGCGTTCAAAGAACCAGCCTCAATGCCCTAAAGAAGTCCATAGGAATTCTGGCTGTCGAACAGTACAAAAATGGCTTTTTGGGGCAGGGCATGACTCTTATGTTTTCCTCAGACCCAACGCAATATCTAAATAGCGCACAATCACTCAATGTAGTTGAGACCCAAAATTCCATCAAAATGCGAAAGTTTGCAGCTGCCGATATCGCCCTTAAAAGCACGGTCTTAACACTCAATCAGAAGCTGGCTCTCGTAGCGGCCGCCAAGGCTAAATATGCAGCCCAAGAAATCGCAGCTCAGGCCACACTGACTCAAGCTCAAAAACTTCTCAGAGGGTTGACCAAGGCAGATCGAGCCCGATTGGCGGCGCTTCAAGCATCGCAAGACAACGCTTATCAGAAGCGATCTAAAGCCTTAGCGAAGGGCAAGATCGGCGCTAGCGGAGTCGAGGCGATTGCGCTGAGATTTGCCCTGCGACAACTTGGCTCGCGCTATATGTTTGGAGGAGCAGGTTTAGTTTATTGGGATTGTTCCGGACTAACCATGCGGGCGCTACAGCAGGCCGGGATCTCACTTCCTCATTCGGCGGCAGCACAAATTTCCTACGGAAAAAATATTCCTTTCAATCAAATCCGCCCAGGAGATCTAGTCTTCTTCGGTTCCCCAATTTCACATGTAAGCATTTACTTCGGTGGTGGAAAGATGATTGATGCCCCTCACGCAGGGGCTCGGGTTAGAATCGAAGAATTCGGCGCATGGTTCGGCAGCGAAAAGTTTGTCGGGGCTCGACGCTTTTAAACTTTGTAAATGACCTCGGAAATCCCTCTGAAAATCAATTGGATCTAGAAACTTTTGGCTTTCCGTATATCGCGTGAATCAATCCCCTGATGTAACCCAAGGCAAATAGACGACCCAATGTTTCATACGCAGGTTTTGAATTTGATTCACCAAACATCGTGGGAACGTGATCGGGTCGCATCGGTCCTTCGAATCCAACTTCTTTGTAAGCCACCATGCAAGCAGGCAAATCATTTTGGCCAGCATCATGAAATGTTTCTTCAAAATCCGTAACATCGCCCAAGACATCGCGAAAATGCACAAATGCAATGGCATCTCTAGATCCAAATTCGCGGATAACACTGGGAAGATCATCCGTCATCAGCGCAAAGTTTCCCTGACATAATGTAATGCCGTTCGATGGAGAGGGATACAGATCTAGGAGTTTTCGATAATTTTCTAGCGAATTCATTATTCGTGGCATGCCACGCATCTCTTGAAGAGGTGGATCGTCAGGATGCATTCCAAGTCGAACGCCTGCGGCCTCTGCAACTGGAACAACAGCATCAAGAAAATATTTGAGTGCTTCCCATAGTTGATCATGAGTAAATTCTCCCGGAGCTGCAATTCGTGACATACCTTTTGTGTCGCTACTTTTAAATGCTGTAACCAGTGCGCCGCCACGCGATGGAACATCAGTACGTGTTCTCGCCCAGCTAGAAACCGCCATCCAGTTATAGCAAAGTGTTTTTATTCCAAGTCGACCCATAGCCCTAATCTGCTCAATCACATGCGCAATTTCTTCATCGCGACCGGGTAATCCAAGGCGAATCAGATCCATGGGGGCAGTATCTTCGATTCCAATCATTTCAATTCCATGTGTTGCGAAAATTTCCTTATCGCGTGAAATACCTTCGAAGGACCATGGAATTATCTCGTTCTTAAATCCCTTCTCTCTTTTTCCATCTCCAACTGCGGCAAACATTCGCTGTTCCTGTTCAGCACCCTGCAGAAGTGAGACCGTATAGTTGACTCCACATTGTTTGACCAATTCCCAAAGGGCTTCAGGTCTGGCAGAGAGTTGTTCAGATAAAAAAATCATTTTTTAAAATCTTTTGGAGCCGCGGCCGCTAATCGTGCCAATAATCCGCCATCAACTCGAATATCATCCCCCGTCATAAAACTGGCTCGCGGGCTAGTTACAAATGAGATCACAGAACCAAGTTCTTGAATCGTTCCAGTTCGCGAAAGTGCATGGGCTGAGCCCCAATCATCCACGAGCGCTTGCATCCCGGCTGGAGTTCCATCAGTCAAGAGTCTGGCGGTGGTACGCAACATAGGCGTGTCGATAGTTCCAGGACTAATGGAATTCACACGAACCCCGTACGGTCCCTCATCAACGGCAAGCGCTTTTGCCAGCGAAATAAGCGCCCCTTTGCTTGATGTATACGCCACTACATTCCCTTGCGTCGCCGTTGCTTGCACCGAAGCGATGATTGCGATACTGCCAGCGGGACTCTTACGAATTTCGGGTAAGGCTGCCTTGCAAGCTAGAAAAACTCCCTTCACATTAACGTTGAAAACTTCATCCCAAACCTCGATCGAGGTTTCAGTTGCAGTTCCATATCTTTGTATTCCTGCACTAGTGACGAGCACATCTAGTCGACCGTACTCGGAGAGTGCTAAAGCGACAGCAGAAGAAGAAGTTCTTGAATCATCAATCGCCCCTGCGCATCCGATTGCAGTACCACCCTCGATTCGAATCTCTTGAACGACCAAATTCGCTTCCTCAATCGACAAACCATGGACCACTACTGCAGCGCCTTGCCTTGCTAATTCTTTTGCGCTACCGCGACCGATACCACTGGAACCCCCTGTGACTATGGCAACACGACCCGCTTGTTCCCCCATGGTATTAGCGTTATTAACTGACGTAGACATATGAGGCTTTTCCTTTCACTAGTGTTTGCAAGGTGAAAGTCATCCCTGCATATTCGTGATCATCATTCCAGCCATTGTCCCCGATGGCAGTTGTAATAACTAGCGTCTTTAGATTCGATCCCACAAAGGCGCAACTTGAGACGAATCGAACCGGAAATTCGATAGTTTCTAACCATTCAAATTCTGGTGAAAATTTACGGATACAACTCCCATTCCAAAACGCAATCCAAAGATTACCTTCACTATCAACAGTCATTCCATCCGGAAATTCATTAGCTGCGGAATCAAATTCAATTGCCACTCTTTGATTGGAGATTTCGCCTTCAAAATAATCAAACAGGTAAAGTGTGAATTCAAGAGTGTCGATGAGATAGAAAATGTTCCCATCTGGGCTCCAATCCATCCCATTGCTCAATTTCATACCAGAGAGGATTCGTTCAATTCCTCTGCCATCTGCGCTTATACGATGTAACCCGACTCGATCCGTTTGAACGCCATGTGAACTAGTCCCCATCCATATCTCACCGCATGGTCCAACTTTGGCATCGTTCCATCTCATGGGTATCGGATCGGGAGATCCATCAGCTTCAGAACGGCTCGGCATCTTTGCCCTAACTCCATCCTGGGTTAAGGAAATGGGACCGTGGGCGGTTCCGAGGATCAATCCCCCATCAGCGCGAGGCAAGATAAAACTTATATTTTCATCCGTTGTGATCTCACCAACTTCTTGGGAGCGTAAGTCTCTCCAAAGTGCTCGATTATTTAGAATATCAACCCAATAAATTTTCGATGCCTCAAAACCACTCGCAACAGGTCCTTCGCCCACGTGACACTTACGCGTATCCCAAACTTTCGGAACCTTCATGGTTGATGCCAACTAACTTTTTTGAGGCAACAGTGTTCATA
>JAYVUF010000152.1:0-5687 GCA_043788135.1 Actinomycetes bacterium | reverse complement strand
AAAAGATCGGGATAGCAAATTAGAACGAAGGCAACTTAAACGAGACCTTAGACGGTTAAAACGTAAATAACCTTCGGAAGGGTTCAACTGTAGGATTTTGGGATGATTACTGAGTTGGCCTTCGTAAGAATTCACCCTGGCACTGCAGAGAGTTTTTGTCTGGCATTATTAATGGCAGTCGACGAAGTACTTTCAAAGTCTCCAGGTTTTGTGAGTTTTCACTTGAGGGATTCCTTGGATACGCCTTCGCACTACTGCTTTGAGATTGAGTGGGAAACTCTAGAAGACCACACGGATCGGTTCCGCAATTCAAAGGCTTTTACCGAGTGGCGGAAACGGATCGGAAACTTTTTTGCCGAACCACCAATCGTTGAGCACTGGACTAAGTGAGGCTTGTATTTAGTAATTTTGCGAATACCCAAACCAAGTAATTAAATAATTTTGGATGCGAAGAGAGTGATGGCATTGATCTTCACATGGTGGAGATGTGCAGTACAAAGCACTATGTATTCGTAAATGTGGATATCCGCTACTCCCGGCTCATGAAGCCACAAAGGTGAGGGTATCGGTGCTCTGTGGGAACCCGGAAGTTGGGTTTTAGAGGCCTTCAAGGGTGAGCTCTTAATTGGATCTGCAATCGCATCCCTTGGAATCATTACTCACGCAAAACTAGGTGAGAGGCTGTTTTCAACTGGAGCCGCGGCAGTAAATGAGGCAAGTCAATCGACAGTGCGAAGTTTGGGCTTTGTTATAGATGAGCTTTGGCGGAGTTACAGGAAACCTGTCTAGGAATCATTGAAACCTGGTAAAAAATTTGTGCGCTTGGAGGTGTTCTGTTTCATCACATAGTTGACTCATGTCTCAGGAGATAGTTGACACTTGGGGATGTCTGATTCCCGTCCTAATTCCAAGTCCCAGGTCATCATTCTCACCCTCCTCCATGAGGGTTTAACTCCCTCCCAGGCTGCAAAACGCTTTGGAGTGAGTAGGCAGTGGGTTCATGTCTTGATCTCTCGACACAAGGCAGGTGGCCTTGAGGCTTTAGGAGCGAGATCTAGAGCTCCTCACTCTCATCCCACTGCTCTATCTCAAGAGGTGGTTGACCGTATTTTGCAACTGCGCACGAAGTTGCTATCAGATGGACTCGATGCCGGGGCGCACTCCATCGCCTTTCACTTGCGTGCTGAGAGTAAACACTCACCTGCCGCTTCCACTATATGGCGGGTTCTCAAGCGAGCAGGGGTGATTACACCCGCACCTAAAAAGCGTCCCAAGGCATACATCACCCGCTTTGAAGCGGTGCAACCGAATGAGACTTGGCAATCAGACTTCACTCATTGGAGACTGGCTGATGGGCGGGATGTTGAGATCATCAACTGGCTTGATGATCACTCCAGGTATTTGCTTGCTTGCTGCGCACATAAGGTAGTAACTGGTTTGGTGGTGATCAATAGCTTTACCGAGTGTCAAAAGGAGTATGGGACGCCCTATTCCACCCTTACCGATAACGGTAATGTCTACACCGCCCGCTTCATGAAGGGCACCAATGGCTTTGAATATCTCTTATCAGAACTCGGGATAGTGCAAAAGAATGGATCACCAGGACATCCTCAAACGCAAGGCAAGATTGAACGCTTTCATCAAACCTTGAAGAAATATCTCATAGAGCAGGCACCTGCTGTGAGCCTTAAAGAACTCCAGCTACAACTCGATCGCTTTAGAGATATCTACAACAACGAGAGACCACATCATGCGCTAGCTATGAAGACACCTCACCACAGCTATACCGCAACGATTAAGGCAACACCTAAAGACTCTGTGAATAAAGATCATTACAGAGTGCGCCATGACAACGTTGATCAGTTTGGAAAGATTTCATTGCGAAGAGCCGGCAAGATGCATCACCTTGGAGTTGGGATTGAAAATCAATTTAAAAAAGTTTATGTCGTCATCGATAACTACAAAGCCAGTGTTATCGATAAGAAAACAGGAGAGATACTCTCTCAGCACGAGATAGCACCAGGCAAAACTTATTGGACGAATTACTTGATTGACGAAGAAACAAAACGATCTCGAAAACCAATTTGAGTCAACGATGTTTCGAGACATGAGTCAACGATGTTTCGAGACATCACATTGTGCGCTTGGAGGGATTCGAACCCCCAACCTTCTGATCCGTAGTCAGATGCTCTATCCGTTGAGCTACAAGCGCTAGCTGAGAGAACAGATACTACCTTCTCCTAGGCTTGAGCCCAAAACTAATGGATTTTGCATATAAATAACTCTTATTCCATAAGATTTGGAAGTGAGACGCGATGAATTAACAAGAGCTCGTGTTTCCACCACTCTGGCATTCATGATAAATGGATTTTCTGTTGGGGTAATTGTTTCGCAATTGCCTGACTATAAATTTCATCTCAAGATAAGTAATGGGGCGTTGGGGTCTGCCCTTTTCCTGCTTGCCGCTGGGGTGCTTTCAGCCTTGGGTCCCGGTGGCCGTTGGGCTGCAAAACATGGCAGCGCTCGAATCACGGTATTTGGGTCGATCGCAATTATCGTGGCAATGCCACTGGTTGGACTGACATTTAATTACATCTCATTCTGTTTGACTCTATATCTCTTTGGATTTGCAGTTGCACTCCAGGATGTAGCAATGAATACCCACGCCGTTACTTTGGAACAACGTTTCAAACGTCGAGTGATGAGCACATTTCATGCCATGTATTCGGTAGGGGCGTTGGTAGGTAGCGCGTGTGGCGGACTCATGTTGCAATTTCATGTTCGAATTCTCGTGCAAGAGTGTTTAGTTTCAATATTATTCATATTCGTACTCCTGTACATGAGATCTGGATTCTTACCGGCAGCAAGTGACCAACAAGAACCAAGAAAACACAAGAGACCAAAGAGACCTACGATTTTCTGGATTATGGGCTTGCTAGGAATGTCTGCCTCAATCGGTGAAGGTTCCGCCGGTGATTGGGGCGGAGTGCTCGCCCGCACTACTTTTCATACTTCACCGTTTGTGGGAACGCTTCCTTTCATTTGTTTTTCGATAACCATGGTTACAGGTCGATTCTTGGGTGATCGACTTGCTCATAAATTTGGCCCCGGACAATTACTTTTCTTTGGAGGTTTGATCGCTGGAGTGGGGTTGAGTGCAGGGTTAATTATTGGCGGCGTTGGTGGGGAAATTTTTGGTTGGACATTATTAGGCGCTGGGATGTGCATTGTGATCCCCATGATTTATAGTGAAGCTGGGACAATAGCTATTAATAAATTCGCAGGAATCATCGCGCCTTCTGAGGCGGTCGCTACAGTCTCTGGCATTTCATACTTCGGATTTGTAATTGGGCCACCGATTATGGGCTATATATCGGAGGCGATTACCCTGCGCTGGGCGATGTTAGTACCGGCGGCCCTGGGATTAGCGCTAGCCGCGGGCTCTCGCTACGTCATTCGGCAAGAGCAATAAGTTTTGCGATTTCGACCACTTTAACGCGAGGCTTTCCCAGTACCTCTCCCGCTGTGATCTCAGCGGCATTGATTTTGGACCAACCGTTCTGATCAATAATCTTTAAAGCCTGTGGGATCACAACTGTTATATCTCCACCATTTTTTGGTTCTGGCCCTAAATCTTCAATCAAGAGTTTTACTACATCTGAAGCGTCACTCTTATTAGTCCCAATGACACCAGATGGACCGCGCTTGGCCCATCCAACTGTGTAAATGTTAGTTCCGAGTACTCGGCCGTTTTCATTTTCGACTTTGCCATCGCGGAAAGAAATTCCTTTAATGTGGGGGGCGTAATAACCGATTGCAGAAATTACTAAGTTAGTTTTAATTGAATAGGTCTGCCCAGTGTCAATAACTTTGCCATCTTTAATTTCATTTATTCCAAATACAACTTCTTCAACTTTGCCGTTTCCTCTGATCTCCTTTGGAGTTGATAGGAAACGAAATTCCATGCTGCGTTCGTGACCAGAACGCGGATGCTCTGAGATCAGGCGCCAAGCTTCTAAGTTGGCAGCTAGATGTTTTTCAATTTCTCCGGCGTCTGCTGCTCGCTCATGGGCGGCGTGCACCGATTGCACATCAATAATGACATCTGTGTGTTCTAGCTTTGGTAGTTCGCGAAGTTCGGGAGCAGTGAACGCGGCGTGTTCTGGTCCACGCCGACCAGCGATGAATACTTTACGAATACTGCTTTCAAGGAGTGCGGCGAGCGCATGTTCAGCGGTATCGGTAGGTTCCAATTCCAGGGGATTGATCGCCAGCATTCGAGCACAGTCCATGGCGACATTGCCCGCACCGATAATCACGGCAGTTTCTCCACTGAGCGGGACCTTCACATCGACATAATCTGGATGGCCGTTGTACCAAGGTACGAATTCGGCAGCCGAAAGTGAACCCGGAAGATCCTCACCTGAAATTCCCAGGGATTTACCTAGGCTAGTTCCAGTGCACACAACCACCGCGTCATAGCGTGGACAAATTTCCTCTATATCAAGGTCGACACCAACCTCTACATTTCCAAAAAGCCGAAAGTTCGGGTCGGAGGCGACTTTCTCAAAAAATTTGGCCACAGTTTTTATCTTGGGGTGGTCAGGAGCAACACCGGAACGAACTAGTCCCCACATCGTAGGCAGACGTTCAAAGAGGTCGATTGAGAATGAGAAATCTTCTTTTTGCGCGTTTTGAAGTGCTTGCACCGTGAAATAGCCAGCCGGACCTGCTCCGATGATAGCAATCTTGTAATGTGGCAAGTAATCCTCTTCCGTCGACTTCGACTCCATACCTTACAGGGCGAGATTGCCCAACTTGTGGATAAAAATGTAAGCCAACTAACAGTTTTTTCAAAGCAAACGTTGAGAAATCTATGGAACCCTTCCCTATCTTTAAATAAAGATCCCTAATCCCCTACTTTAAAGGAATCACATGCTTCGCAAAATCTCGATCGGCGCACTGTCGCTCTCTCTTCTCGTCGCAGGCGCCTCTTTTACACCCACAGCCCAGGCAGCGGGCGGATCCTGCGCCTTGATTACCAAGGCTTTGGTTACCTCTGACGGCTACAAGTTGGCAAAAGGCCCCACAGTCACCGCTTACAATTTTAAGAACACTTCAGTAAATCAAGCTAACGCGCTCGGCAGCACAATCGACTTCGGAGTTAAAGCTCTTGTCGTGGGTTGCATAAGCCCCACCGATATTGCAAAGTACTCAGTTGCGATGAATGGTAAAAAGAAGCCAATCCTGAACGCTCCAGAATATTTGCGATACATCGTGAAGCAATCTGCCGGGGCAATGAAGAAGACTCTCGTTGGTGGCGTTAACGACTATCTAGACTTTGGAAATGGCAAGGAAGATGGAGTCGGATCGCTTTCCAAGTCGGGCAGCTTGCGTCTTGATGCGTGGGTAGCAGGGAATTTCGTAATCCTGACTTTCTCAGCGCCAGCTATTGCTAAAGCACCAGCTCCACTACTTCGCTTTATAAGTTCGACGCAAACGATCCTTTAAGTCTTTAAGCGGAGCGTTTTTCTATATTAAGGGCCGACATAAAAGCTGCAACAACTTCTTCTTTACTCCACGCTGTAGGCGCTTGAGTAATAAAGAAGTCTGCAAGTGCTATATCAGCGAGGTTATCGATATCGGACTCAACAAATCCCAAACTCGAAAGCACTGGGAAGTTGAGT
>JAYVUF010000151.1:0-3275 GCA_043788135.1 Actinomycetes bacterium | reverse complement strand
CGTAATCAAAAAGTCGTTGTGTCACAAGGTGACCGTGTCGAACCTGGTCAAGTAGTCGCAGATGGTCCGAGTACCGAAAAAGGCGAGATGGCTCTTGGTAAGAACCTACTTGTGGCATTTATGTCATGGGAAGGTCACAACTACGAAGATGCGATTATCCTTTCGCAGCGTCTGGTTCAAGATGATGTACTTACCTCGATTCACATTGAGGAGTACGAAGTTGATGCTCGCGACACCAAGCTAGGACCCGAGGAGATCACCCGGGATATTCCAAATGTCAGCGAAGAAGTTCTTGCCGATCTCGATGATCGCGGAATTATTCGAGTAGGAGCCGATGTAGTTCCGGGCGATATTTTGGTTGGAAAGGTAACTCCTAAGGGAGAAACCGAACTCACTCCAGAAGAGCGCTTGCTCCGTGCCATCTTCGGTGAGAAGGCTCGCGAAGTTCGCGACACCTCACTTAAGGTTCCACACGGTGAATCTGGCAAGGTGATTGGGGTATCGATCGCTGACCCAGATGATTACGAACTTCCTGCTGGCGTCAACCAAGTTGTTAGAGTTTATGTTGCACAGAAGCGCAAGATTCAAGACGGTGACAAGCTTGCTGGTCGTCACGGCAACAAGGGTGTTATCTCTAAGATCTTGCCTCAAGAAGATATGCCATTCCTTGAAGATGGAACTCCGGTCGATGTCGTCTTGAACCCATTGGGTGTTCCAGGCCGTATGAACGTCGGCCAGGTTCTTGAAACTCACCTGGGCTGGGTCGCTAAATCAGGTTGGAAATTAGAAGGCAATGAAGATTGGCAAAAAGATCTACGCGCACATGGTTATGGCGAGGTCGCTGCCGGATCGAGAGTTGCAACTCCAGTATTCGATGGCGCCAAAGAGGAAGAACTTATTGGACTCCTGGGTTCAACTCTTCCCAACAAAGATGGAATGCGTCTGATAGGTGGAAATGGAAAGGCTAATCTCTTTGATGGCCGCACCGGTGAGCCTTACAAGCAACCAATCACCGTGGGTTACATGTACATCTTGAAGCTCCACCACTTGGTAGACGACAAGATCCACGCCCGTTCAACCGGTCCTTACTCAATGATCACCCAACAACCATTGGGCGGTAAAGCACAATTCGGTGGTCAGCGCTTTGGTGAGATGGAAGTGTGGGCCTTGGAAGCATATGGCGCCGCTTACACCTTGCAAGAGTTGCTCACAATCAAATCTGATGACGTGCTGGGACGCGTAAAGGTTTATGAAGCAATTGTTAAAGGCGAGAACATCCCTGAACCAGGTATCCCTGAATCATTTAAGGTGCTTGTTAAGGAAATGCAATCTCTCTGCCTCAATGTTGAAGTTCTCAACAACCAAGGTATCGCCATCGAAATGCGCGATACAGACGAAGAAGTGTTCCGTGCCGCCGAAGAGCTAGGTATCAACTTGTCACGAGTTGAGCCCAGCAGCGTAGAAGAAGTGTGAGGATAAATAACTATGTTAGATGTTAATTTCTTCGATGAACTGCGTATTGGTCTGGCATCAACGGACAATATTCGTGAGTGGTCGTTTGGTGAGGTTAAGAAGCCTGAAACCATTAACTACCGCACACTTAAGCCCGAGAAAGACGGACTCTTCGATGAGAAGATCTTCGGACCTACTCGTGACTGGGAATGTTATTGCGGCAAGTACAAGCGCGTACGATTCAAAGGCATCATCTGTGAGCGTTGCGGAGTTGAAGTAACTCGCGCCAAGGTTCGCCGTGAGCGCATGGGTCATATCGAGCTTGCAGCTCCCGTAACTCACATTTGGTACTTCAAAGGTGTTCCAAGTCGTTTGGGTTATCTTCTTGACCTAGCGCCAAAAGATCTTGAGAAGGTCATCTACTTTGCCGCTTACATGATTACAGAAGTTGATACCGAGGCCCGTGCTGAGGATCTTCCTTCACTTGAGAAGCGTTTGTCCTCAGATATTAAAAAGATCGAAACTCGTCGCGACAATGATCTTGATACTCGCCAAAAGAAGCTTGAAGCAGATCTTGCTGAACTCGAAGCTGCGGGTGAAAAGGCAGATATCAAGCGCAAGGTTCGCGAAGCTGCAGAGCGTGAGCTCAAGGCAACTCGCGATCGTGCTCAACGCGAACTCGATCGTTTAGATGAAGTCTGGTCACGTTTTAAAAATCTTAAGGTTCAAGATCTTGAGGGTGACGAAGGTCTGTACCGCGAGATGCGCGATCGTTATGGCGTTTACTTCAAGGGAGATATGGGCGCAGCTGCAATCAAAGCACGTCTGGAAACCTTTGATCTCCAGTCCGAATATGTGAAGCTCACTGATCTGGCGCAGAACGGTAAGGGTCAAAAAAAGACTCGTGCGATCAAGCGTTTGAAAGTTGTCTCTTCATTCCTTAACACTCGAAACAAGCCAGCTTCAATGGTCTTGGATTGTGTTCCCGTAATCCCACCTGATCTTCGCCCGATGGTTCAACTCGATGGTGGTCGCTTTGCGACCTCAGATCTGAACGATCTCTATCGTCGCGTCATCAACCGTAACAACCGTTTGAAGCGTCTAGCCGATCTCGGTGCCCCAGAAATTATCGTGAACAACGAGAAGCGTATGCTGCAAGAAGCGGTAGATGCGCTCTTTGACAACGGTCGTCGTGGTCGTCCAGTAACTGGCCCAGGGAACCGTCCCTTGAAGTCGCTTTCAGATATGTTGAAAGGTAAGCAAGGCCGTTTCCGTCAGAACCTACTCGGAAAGCGCGTTGACTACTCTGGACGTTCTGTAATTGTCGTTGGACCACAACTCAAGTTGCACCAATGCGGACTTCCTAAGCAGATGGCACTCGAACTCTTCAAGCCATTTGTTATGAAGCGTTTGGTTGATCTCAATCACGCTCAGAACATCAAATCTGCAAAACGAATGGTCGAGCGTGCTCGTCCCGTTGTGTGGGATGTACTAGAAGAGGTAATTGCAGAGCATCCAGTTCTCTTGAACCGCGCACCTACCTTGCACCGTTTGGGCATCCAAGCCTTTGAACCACAACTCGTCGAAGGTAAGGCAATTCAGATTCACCCATTGGTATGTACCGCGTTCAACGCCGACTTCGATGGTGACCAGATGGCTGTTCACCTTCCACTCTCTGCAGAGGCACAAGCCGAGGCTCGCGTACTTATGTTGTCGAGCAACAACATTTTGTCTCCTGCATCGGGCCGCCCAATCACTTCTCCTACTCAGGATATGGTCCTTGGTCTTTATTTCTTGACTTCACTTCGTGATAATCAAGTTGG
>JAYVUF010000150.1:0-2363 GCA_043788135.1 Actinomycetes bacterium | reverse complement strand
TTAACTTGGATTATCGCTTTGTTACGACCGATAGTTGCCATAGAACCTTTGTCTTTGTAGATAAATTCTTTGAGTACTTGGCCTTTAGAGGCCCGCTTTATTTGTGCCGCAACGAAGCGACCTTGCTGCATCGCAACTGGAGCAACTTGGGCGAGGAATCGACCATTTGCCCCATGAGCACCAGCGCAGTCACCGACAGCCCAGATATATGGGTAGTTCGTGATTTGCATCGTCTGTTCGGTTTTAAGTCTGGCTCCATCAATAGGAACATTGAGATTGTAAATAGCAGGAGCACTAGTTACACCAGCCGCCCAAATCATTATGTGCGCGCGCATGGAGGTGCCATCTGCAAAGTTGATCTGCCCGGACTCCAGGGATTTCACGGGTGCCTTAAGCATGAGATTGACGCCAAGTTTTTGAAGTTCTACTTCTGCCTTGTCAGTCAGGGATTGGTCAAACATGGGAAGAATACGCGGTCCAGCCTCCACGAGATAAACATCGATATTACCCGCCGCTTCAGCTTGATCACTTCGCAAGGGACCTTTAATCAATTCACTAAGAGCCCCCGCCATCTCCACGCCAGTTGGCCCACCTCCAACGATTACTACTGTAAGGCGAGTGTCATCCTGAAAGCGACAAAGGTCTTCGTAGCGTCTCATAACCTCAGAGCGGATCACCAAAGATTCGTGGATTGACTTCATCCCTAAACCAAATTCACTAACTCCCGGAATTCCAAAGTCAGCGGTTACCGAACCCAAGGCGATCACAAGGTGATCGAAGGGAATAACCTCACTGCTATCGAGCTTGACCGTCTTATTCTTGTGATCGATTGAGAGGGGAGAACCCATATGGAAGCGGCCTCCAGCTTTGCGCAGAGCGCCGCGGATGGGATATGCGATGTGATCAGCAGCGATACCTGCCGTCGCCACTTGATACAAGAGTGGCAAGAAGGTCTGGTAATTATTTTGATCAACGACTGTAATTTCTGCATCATGGCCCAGAGCCTCAGCTGTTGCCAGGCCACCAAAACCTCCGCCGAGGATCACTACGCGGGGTTTGATCATGGGATTTACCTTTTCCTTCTTCCGTAAAACGCTAGGGATCTATAGGTATCTACGGGCAGAATCGAATACCTGCATTGGTTTCGAATTTCCGAATCAGAGATAAGAGTCTACTGTTTATCGGGTGAGCACAAATCAACAAGGCCGCAAGATACTCGTGACCGGCGCCTCAGGTTACGTGGGTAGTCGTTTGGTGACCTCGCTCTTGGATCAAGGGGTCCAGGTTCGAGTACTCGTTCGGGATCGCTCCAAAATTGAAGGGTTACCTTGGTATTCTAAGGTTGAAGTTGCCGTAGGCAGCGCCACCGAACCCAAAGAAATATCGCAGGCTTTACAAGGAATTCATACCGCCTTTTACCTACTCCACTCAATCGGTGCTGGTAGCCGTTTTGATCAGCTAGAGGAAGTAATGGCGCGAGTCTTTGGCCAAGCGGCGCAGGAGCAACAAGTTTCACAAATAATCTATTTGGGTGGAATCGCAAATGCCAGCAATCTAAGTCAACACCTGGCTTCTCGCGCCAATACGGGTAAATACCTCGCAAAATTTGGAACACCAGTCTTAGAATTGCGGGCTGGAATCATCATTGGATCTGGATCTGCATCCTTTGAAATGATTCGCCATATGACGCATCGGTTGCCCATCATGATAACTCCCAAATGGGTCAGCAATAGAAATCAGCCGATTGCAATAAGAGATGTTCTTTATTATTTGATTACGGTTGCAAAATTAGAAGAAGCAAAATCAGGAATATATGATCTGGGCGGACCCGATATTTTAACTTATGCCGAGCTTATGAAGTCCTTTGCTCGGGTCTCTAAATTGCGGCGCCGAATTATTATTAAAGTACCATTCTTATCCGTCTGGTTCTCAAGTTTGTGGATTGGCCTAGTAACGCCGGTTCCAGTTACCTTAGCGCGCCCGCTGGTAGGGTCGTTGATAAATGAAGCGGTCGTTGATAAAAATAAGTCTATTTCGCTGCTGATAGCGCCACCGGCACTAGGGCTTATAAATGTGGAACGAGCGTTTGAACTCGCCCTTTCAAAAGTTGCGCAGAATGAAGTTGAGTCGCGGTGGTCAGATGCGAATTCAATTATGCCGCCTTGGCAAAAAACTCAAGCCGACCCTACGTGGGCGGGAGACGCCGAATTTCATGATGAGCGGATCATTTACACTCAAGCATCTCTTGATTCTTTATGGCGAAGTATTGAAGAGATTGGCGGAGAGCGTGGTTGGTATGGCGCCGATTTTCTCTGGTGGTCACGCGGGGTTTTAGATCGCTTAATTGGTGGAGTAGGTCTGCG
>JAYVUF010000149.1:0-7372 GCA_043788135.1 Actinomycetes bacterium | reverse complement strand
TGTGCAACAGCGTCAGCTGTTGGTTGACCCTGGTAGACATCAGCGTCGCCGTTGGCAAGTGCTTGAGCAGATGGTGATCCGTCAGCAATACCTTGCTTGATCACTAAGGTATTGATGCCTGAAAGTGCTGGGCCTGAATTGTAGTTAGGACTTGCCACCATTGTAATTTGGTTGGTATCCACAGACTTGAGGTGGTAAGCACCATTATTAACAAGCAACAGTGGGTTGGTAGAGCTATCAATGGTTGTTAGATTGTAATTGTTGCTCCAAATCTTTCCCAGAGCCATAAGCGCCTTAGTGTTCTTCGATTTAACTTCGCTGATGAACTTAGCATTGGCAGCTGCGCCTTCGGCAACCGTTCCAAGACTTGTCTTTCCAGCAGCCAACTCTTCCAGGGCGTGAACGGACATTGGCTCTAAGCCTGGACCATTGAGAAGATAGTCAGGGATCTTTGAGTCGTACTTGAACGTGATGCTTCTCTGATCGCTACTTAGAGTTGGAATTCCAGCAATATGCGCATCATAAACGCCGCCATAGTTTACGGAGTTGAATGCCGAACCTGCAGAACCTGTAGGGTCTCCGAGGCCAGCAGCTTTTGAATAAGCAGAGCTGGTCGTAACGTGCCACAGCAGTAGATCGGCAGCGGTGATTGGAACTCCATCAGACCAGACTCGACCTGGCTGAATTGTGTAGGTAACTTCAAAATCTGTTGACAAGTTCTTGGTAATCTTCCACGTTGCGAGCTTTGGATTCGGGACAATGTTCAACTTGTCGTCGTAGTAGAAAATTGGGAAACCAGTTAGGTACTGAACGTCACCGTTGATTACGATATTTGTATCAGGAGTGATGCTGTTGTACGAAGTGAAGGTATTGCTCTCGATTGCAACGACCGTGCTACGAGTATCAGCGTGAGCTGGAACTGCAACAAAGCCGATAAGCGCAACGGATGCCGCGGAGACCGCAGCGACGAGAGAACGCTTCTTGAGGCGTGCTTTCATGTTATCTCCTTAATAGGTGAGCGAAGCAACCTTGCCCTCGGTCTTCAACCAGGGGCAATACCGACCCGCTCGAGGGGTACCAAGTACGACCATCTTGCCCTATTTGTCGGGTTCTTTTCAATACAGTTGGACTATGTCTTTGACTACTCCTTTTGGCCCTTCTTTCGCTTTTGCAGAAGGAATTCAACTTCCTGAGAAAGGAGGGAGAACGGGAACAATCACAACCCCACATGGCCAGATTGCAACACCGGCTTTTATCCCGGTAGGTACGAAAGCCACAATCAAAGGGGTACTCCCAGAATCGGTAGCTGGACTTGGGGGTCAAGCGGTGTTGGCCAATGCCTACCACCTCTACTTGCAGCCTGGCCCCGATATCGTTGATCAAGCAGGGGGTTTAGGCTCCTTTATGAACTGGCCGGGGCCCACTTTTACCGATAGCGGCGGATTTCAGGTCCTCTCGCTGGGCGTAGGTTTCAAAAAGGTCATTGCCATGGATACTCAGACTTTTCGCTCAGATGAGGTTATTGCCCCGAATAAAGAGCGCCTCGCCCACGTCGATGATGATGGGGTGACCTTTAAATCCCATCTCGATGGATCGATGCATCGTTTTACCCCCGAAATTTCGATGCAAGTTCAGCATCAGCTAGGAGCAGACATTATTTTCGCCTTCGACGAATGCACGACACTCCACAACACGCGGAGCTATCAAGAACTATCCCTCGAGCGAACCCGTCTGTGGGCCAAACGGTGCTTAATTGAGCATAGGCGGTTAACACAGGAGCGAGGCCATCGCCCTTATCAGGCTCTTTTCGGGGTTCTGCAAGGAGCTCAATATGAAGATTTAAGACGGAAAGCCGCTCGGGACCTCTCCACCCTCAACGAAGATGGAACAACCTTCGACGGATTTGGCCTGGGTGGAGCGCTGGATAAGCAGAACCTAGGAACGATCGTACGTTGGATGTGTGAAGAGCTCCCCCGAGAGAAACCTAGGCATCTACTCGGCATTGGCGAACCGGATGATCTGTTTATTGGGGTAGAAAATGGAATCGATACCTTTGACTGTGTGGCTCCTAGTCGCCAAGCTCGAACCAGTGCGGTATTTACGGTTGATGGCAGGGTTAATCTCAGTAATTCAAAGTATCAACGCAAATTTTCGCCCATTGATGAGAGTTGCGACTGCTACACCTGTACGAATTATACCGTCGCATATCTCGCTCACCTCTTTCGAGCCAAAGAGATGTTGGCCGGAACCCTCGCGACGATTCACAACGAGCGCTTTATAGTGCGCCTCGTAGAAAAAATGAGGGCGTCGATAGAAACGGGTAATTTTCTGGATTTTAAAAAAGAATTCTTGGGTCGTTTCTATGCGAGTAACCCTAAACGTCAAGCCACCTGAAATGAACGCTTTGAAAGTCCCATCCAATAACCATCTATCGTCATATCGGGAGCAACTTCAGGTTGACTGCCCGCGCCTAAGGTAATAAAAATTGGAGCAAAGTGTTCTACTGTCGGGTGCGCGAATGGCAACCCCGGTGCAAGACCTTTGTAATTCATAAGTTCATCAATCGCTCCGCGCTCCAAAACATCCTGCGCCCAGGCATCAAATTCCACGCTCCAGCCCGGAGGCGTGGCATCAATACTAAAATCGCGCAGATATGGCAGCCCATGAGTCAGGAAGCCACTTCCAATTATCAGTACGCCTTCTTCACGCAAGGGAGCTAATTGCTGGCCAATTTTGAAAAGCTTTTCTGGGTCGTGAGTCGGAATTGACATCTGCAGAACAGGAATATCTGCACCTGGAAACATTTTTAACAAAGGTATATACGCTCCATGATCAAGACCCCGATTTGGTTGTTCCGCAACATGATCGCTCATCAGCGCTTTTATTCGTGCCGCTAGTTTTGGAGCTCCGGGAGCTGGGTATTGCAAGTCGTAAAATTTGGGGGGAAATCCCCCAAAGTCATAGATAAGTGGGGTCTGACCCGAAGTGGTTCCAATCGTCAGTGGCGCTGATTCCCAGTGCGCACTAACAACCAATATCGCTTGAGGTTTATACACAGATTCGAGATTTTTCCCCCAATCGGCCAATTGCGCTCCCCACACAAGATCATCTAGTAATGGGGGCGCTCCGTGTCCGATATAAAGAGCTGGAGTTAAGACCATATTTTGATTCTAACATATTGTTGAAAATTCAACTATCTTGGATAATCGTAGTTCGAGCTATGCGCTCTCGGGCCACTTCCTGGCTTGGAGATTCTTTTCCCAGCGCAACACTCAGTAATTTCAAAAGGCGAGCGCAGAGCCACCGCCAGAGACGGTTAACGGGCCTGAGCCCCAAAATTGCTTGCTGCTCAGGGGTGAGAGTTGAAATAGCTGTCTTGGCGAGAACTTGGTAAAACATCAATGCGGGTATCCCAAGTGGTGGTTTGAGAATGAACTTAACTACCTCTTTAGTGGCAGCGCTTTTTGTTAAATCATTTTTTAAAAACTCATCCATAGTTGCTTTAAGTTCGGAAACGGATTGTGGAGCATCGTTTAATCCCAAGCCAATAGCGCTCTTACTCCACTCTCTCACATAGGAATCCGCGCCACGATCAATCGAATATCCAAATGTTTGATGCGCGGTTAAGAAAGAATCGGTAAATGCGCAATGAACCCAGAGCAAGTATCGCGGGTCAACCGCCTGGTATGGCTTCATCTCCCCCGACTTGCTGGTGAACTCACCCTTCACATGTCCGTGCATAAGATTTACACGCGCCGCTTCATTCGCAATAGCTTCTGTTGAACCAAATGTGGTGATAGTCAACCAGCGGGAAGTCCCCGCAAGTCTTCCCAAAGGATCTGACTCGTAGCGAGAATGTTGGCTCACGCCAGTGAGCGCCGCGGGATGAGTCGCCTGTAAAAGAAGTGCGCGAATTCCTCCGACTAAGGTAGCAACAGTTCCGTGCACCTCCCAGACCGCACTTCCGGGCCCGAAAAGTCCGACTCCTTCCCCATGGGCTATCAGCTTGACCCAATCGGGTCGGCCATCTGGGGAGCCTGAAACAATCTCTCTAAATTTATTGGCTACACGTTCTTTCATAATGAGATTTTCATTAACTACTCTTCGATCGCCTCTCGCAATTGATTTGCGTGGTCAACTGGATGGTGAGTGTAAATACGTATCCAATCTTCTAATGAGAAATTTCCACTTTCGCTATGAATTGCAAACTTGACCAGGTCAGATTCACTGAGATTTTCGATAATTTCTAGTGAGGAGGCGCGAGCTGCTCGATACACCGCTAAAGAATTCTCGATTGGAAAACTGCGATAGCCCAGAGCTGCACACTCCGACCAAGCGTTTTCGTCATAACTTAAAATCTGGGTACCAGGCTGGGCCAAAATTCGTCGCAGGCGCGAGGCGGATTGAGATTCGCTATCAGCTAGATGATGAACGATCTGTCTGGGTGTCCAGCCGGCGTGATCCGCCTTATCAAGGTTGGCAGAGGTGATTAACAGAACTGCTTCGTTAAACACTTCCGTTGCTTCACCGTACTTTTGGGCATGATCCTTTAAAGTCATGCCCAAATCCTACCTAAATTACAGATTTTCCTCCTGATAATAATTTTTCCAGATTAAACGATGTATCTTAATTTTGTATGGAAGTGAACGAACTCCAGGAATCAGTGGCATCACAACAAGTCCTAGTGAAAGAGCACCCATGATCAGCATGATCCAGGCATCCGCGTTAGCACCAAATGGGTGGCTTTGCCCATTGTTAAATGGAGGAATCTGATACCAGAACGAGTAGAGCCATAACCATGCTTGGCCAGGGTAGCGACCTGTTTCATTCATCATTCCCCAGGTTGAGCCTTGTAAATTCGAGGCTGCACTTTGGTCGTTGAAGTAGCTTCCATCACCAAGGAATAGAGTTTGTTTGGTGTTATCACTTTGGAAATAATTTCCTTGAGAGAGGAGCGCGCCATCTAACGAACCTGCTTGCGCCATGGTGAGAAGACCCCCGGCCAATTGTGGAACGGGGCCATAGTTGCCGGCAGGGACCTTCTGTGAATCCTGATTAACCTTAGTCAGCGCATTGTCATAATTTGTTGCCCACATCGATTGCGTCTTTGCTTCACTCGTTTGCCATTGTTTTAACGCATCTGCAACTGGAGTTGCATTTGCGACGGTCGTCAACGGGGTAATGACAAAGTCATTTACGGTATCGACAGGATGTGTCACACCCATAATCTTGGCGAGATGTAGTGGACCAAGATTTACCCCGACGGAAGCCGTGTTATACGGAGCGCCATATCCAGCGGTTCCACTTGAACCTGCCAACTCTTTCACTGCAGTTGCGTAAAAATCAACTGGTGCTGAGGTTGCCCACTGCTTAAATGTAATCTGCTTATCATCCGGAGAACCAAAGAGTGCAGATAGAGCGGTTACAAGAATCGTAATTATCAAAACTGCTATTACACCCTCTTTGATGAGGTCATACCGTCGTACCCTGCCACCCCACGGGGCACTCTCTAATTCAACGCGGCGATCGCTCACTTTCGTTCACCCACTTCCATATTAAATGCGTCAATTGGAGGAACTACACCCTTTGCCCGCACTAGCAATACATGGATGATCGTGATGACACCGATAATCACCGGCAAAAAAGCGACATGTAATAAGATCATCTGACCAAAATTTGTCGCATTAAATTTTGAACCGATTCCGACAGAATTAAAACCATCTTTTGCTTCATACGAGATCCACTGCGAATCGAAGTTGGATTGGATTAAATAACCGGTAAAGGCAGTGGCAATTGAGCCGACAAATGCCAAGCCACCAGTAACCCAAGTAAGCATACGACGACCGCGCCACGCTGCCATCCAAAATTTCCCCCACATATGAACCACCATAAAGATGAAGAAGAATTGCACGCTCCAAAAGTGAACACTGTTGATGAAATGACCAACACTAGAGAGGTGATACCAGCTGGCTCCCTCAAAAGAGAGCACCAACCCAGAGGCGATAATTACCGCCAGGCTGGCCAAGGTTGCGACTCCGAAAAGGTAGATCCACGACGCTACATAGGCTGGTTGAGTATCGGGTAGCAATTTTTCAACTGGGAGGTTTTTCTGCCAACTCTTACGTAAACGAGTCGTCCACATCTCTTTCTCTACACTTGAGCTCATGGCTATTTCCCACCTTTCCCAGATTTAGTCGCCGATTTATTACCTGGAAAAGGAATTACTAGAGCCACCCCAAAAAGGGCGAGCATTGAAAGGATGATGATTAAGTTGGTCAAAGAAATTTGAAACCAACCCAGATGGACGTAAACAGCTTTTAGGTTCATAAAGTGATGAAGAATTCCCATGTTTATACCGTAGGTGGCTTTGCCCTCGATACAAAGCGAAATTGCCCTATCTTCTCCGTTTTTTATTTAAATAAGTGGTAGCCCCTGCTAGAGTCCTAATAAATATGAGAAAGAGACGTGGGGCATAGATGACTGATATAACGATCATGCAGCGAGAGCTCACTCCTTTTGAGCACTTGGTTCTTGATCTGCTCTGTAAAGGCAAATCCAATTCGGCAATTGCGCAGGGGACTTCCCACACAGATAAAGTAATTGAAAATACCGTTTCGAGAGCGGCAAGGGTCTTTGGAATCGTCTCCGATGGGGATACTAACGTGCGGGTACTTTTGGCTCTCGCCTACCGAACTCACTTTGGCGACGACGCCTTTGAATCATTTGGTCTGCAGTGTCGACATCTGCAACCAGGTTTAGACGGACGGTTGTACTGTGCTCGGCATATTGAGTAAAAAAATCTTTAACAATAATCGATTGAATAATTAAGGAGCTTCATGAAAACCCTCAACACGCTTTTTATCATTATCCATATTCTCTCTGTTGCGGGGATCGTGATCTTGCTTTTGCTTCAAGGTGGCAAGGTGGAGAAGAGGGTACCAAAAGGAGTAATCCATGCCGGGTTGACCGCGCTGGTTGCGGGATTGGCTTTGGTTGGTATTCGCTCAGCCCAACATCATCAAAACCCGATTCTCTACCCCGTGTATAACTACGGCACAATCGCGGCCAAGTTAGTTGTGCTAGTGGCCATCTTGCTAATTGCATTTAAGTACCGCAAAGCAGCCACAATCTCCCGCGCTACCTGGGTAACCCTTCTGGGCCTCACCGTAATTAACATCGGTCTAGCCGGCTCTCTCAAGTAATGAATAAGGAATCCATTTCATTTCAAATTCGTCAAGTAGAAGGGAGAGATAAAACTCGTTGGTTGGCGCTTTGGAGTGGCTACTTGGAATTTTACGAAACGGTCCTGACCAGTGAGCAGACCGAACTCACCTGGAATCGAATCTTGGACCCGGAGTTCAATCTGGAAAGC
>JAYVUF010000148.1:0-2756 GCA_043788135.1 Actinomycetes bacterium | reverse complement strand
ATGCCCGGTCCCAAATGGGTTTTATCGATGGGAGCCTGCGCCTCGTCAGGGGGAATGTTCAACAATTATGCGATTGTGCAAGGCGTTGATCACATTATTCCAGTTGATATATATCTCCCAGGATGTCCGCCTCGTCCCGAAATGTTGATGGATGCAATTCTGAAATTGCACGAGCAGATCAGTAAGGGCAAGTTAGGTACAAATCGTGAGGCGATTATTCGGGAAGTCGAAACTGCTGCTCTCGCTTCGAAACCAACCTTCCAAATTCAAGGGTTGCTGAAGCCATGAGTGAAGAGCAGGGTTCATTTGGAGTAACGGGATCTGGAGATACCTCTGGATTCGGTGGGCTAGTACGTAAGAGTCATAATGAACTTTCGGCAGATCGGCCATATGGAAGTTACTTTGACGAAATGGTCGATGAGTTAGAGCGCGCCTATCCTGAATTTAGCAATGACATTGAGCGAGTTGTTATTGATCGTGGCGAATTAACTTTGCATGTAAAAGCTTTACGTTTATTTCACGTAGCAAAAGTATTGCGTGACAACCCGGCACTGCGATTTGAAGTTTGTTTAGGAGTTAACGGCGTCCACTATCCGGCCGATAAAGATCGCGAATTACACTGTGTTTATCCACTTTTATCGATGACACTTAATCGTCGAATCCGACTTGAAGTCAGCGTTCCTGATTCCTATCCACATCTTCCTTCCTTGGTTGAACTCTGGGCAGGTAACAACTGGCATGAACGCGAAACTTTTGACATGTTCGGGATTATCTTTGACGGTCATCCAGGTCTTACGCGAATCTTGATGCCCGATGATTGGATTGGACACCCACAGCGCAAGGATTACCCACTCGGTGGAATTCCAGTTGAGTACAAAGGCGCAACCGTCCCACCTCCGTCAGAGCGCAGGTCTTATCGATGACTACAACAGATCCTTACGCATCATCTCGGGAGACCACCGAAGGACGCGTGTACTCAGTTACAGGAAATGATTGGGATTCACTCGTTACTGAAATTGGTGCAACTAAAGAAGAGCGCGTGGTCGTCAACATGGGTCCCCAGCATCCTTCGACCCACGGGGTACTGCGATTGATTCTCGAACTTGAGGGAGAGACAGTTACCGAAGCCCGGGCTGGTATTGGTTATTTGCACACTGGAATTGAGAAGAATGCTGAGTATCGCACCTGGGTTCAGGGAACTACTTTTGTTACGCGGATGGATTACCTCTCACCAATATTTAATGAGACCGCTTATTGCCTAGGTGTTGAAAAATTATTGGGAGTCACAGATCAGATCCCAGAGCGCGCCAGCGTCATTCGAATTCTGATGATGGAGTTCAACCGCATCTCCTCTCACATGGTTGCGTTGGGAACTGGAGCGCTCGAGTTGGGAGCACTTACGCCGATGCTCTTCGCATTCCGCGAGCGTGAAAAAGTTCTCGATATCTTTGAATTGGTCTCTGGTCTACGTATGAATATGGCTTACATCCGCCCTGGAGGTGTTTCACAAGATCTTCCGGATGGTGCGATTGCCAAGATTCGCGAAACCGTTAAAGAGTTGCGCCACAACTTCAAAGACAATGCCAAATTGCTTATAGGAAATACCATCTGGATGAAGCGCACCCAAGGGGTTGGTTATCTCGACCTAGCTGGATGCATCACCTTGGGAGTTACCGGACCAATTCTACGAGCGACTGGGCTTCCTTGGGATCTGCGCAAATCAGAACCCTATTGCGGTTATGAGAACTACAATTTTGATGTAATCACAAATGATGGCTGTGATACCTATGGTCGCTTCATGATCAAAATGGAGGAGCTCGAGCAGTCTCTTCGAATTATTGAACAGTGCTGCGTGAAGTTAGAGAAATTGGAAGGCGCTCCCGTTGTAATTGAAGATAAAAAGATCGGATCTCCGGCCGATCTCAAAGTTGGTCCAGATGGCTTGGGTAATTCAGAAGAATACATTGCACACATCATGGGGCAGTCGATGGAAGCCTTGATTCACCACTTCAAGATTACGACAGAAGGTTTTCGGGTTCCAGCAGGTCAGGTCTACTCCACCGTTGAATCACCCAAGGGTGAAACCGGAGTCCATCTGGTCTCAGATGGAGGCACACAGCCCTATCGTCTACATTTCCGCGAACCATCATTTAATAATTTACAATCTTTAGCAGCGATGTGCGAAGGCAGCATGATCGCCGACGTAGTTGCTGCTGTTGCATCAATTGATCCAGTGATGGGTGGGGTAGATCGCTAATGTCCTTTACCAGTGCAGAGCTCGCAGTGATGGATACCATTATTGCGCCTTATCCAAAGAGCCGTTCGGCAATAATGCCGCTCTTACATTACGTGCAATCAATCGATGGATATATAACACCTCGAGGCATTGAAACTATCGCAACTAAACTTGATCTGGCAACGGCGGAAGTTACCGCGGTCTCTACTTTTTACACTCAATACAAGAGCGAGCCAGTTGGTGATTACCATGTTGGAATCTGCATCAATACTTTGTGCGCCATTATGGGGGGGGATGCTATTTACGAATCGGTCTGCAATCACCTGGGAATTAAAAAAGATCAGACGACTACCGATGGCAAAGTTTCACTCGAGCGAATTGAGTGCAATGCAGCTTGCGACTATGCACCAGTAGTAATGGTGAATTGGGAGTTTTACGACAATCAAACCCCAGCTTCAGTTAATGATCTTGTTGATGCTATACGTAGCGGAAATCCTCCCGCTCCTACCCGTGGTCCAAA
>JAYVUF010000147.1:0-2642 GCA_043788135.1 Actinomycetes bacterium | reverse complement strand
TGAAAAAAGCGACTTGCCTTTAGAGCCAGCGGCACTCGAACAGAAGGAAAAACGTTTAGAGCTTCACATACGGCTAACGCTGTTGGATGGTACACTGAGCGAAGGTGCCATTAATTTACATGGCATGCCTTCCGAGGCTGCACTATCTCGTTTTCTTCCACATATTAGGCGTGTTGGTATTAAAGTTTGGCAGGATCGTCGGACAGGTGAACGCTTAAGCTTTGATGAACTTCAAACTCTGTATGAACGTAGGGTCGGGCCGCGTCGTCCTGGTCTGCGTGAACCTGACTGGCTAAGAGACTTTCGATCATCGTTAAATTGTCGCTTCATCGAAACCCAGCGTCTTTTACGATTAAAGCCGTCTTTCACCTCTTCTGCCATAGATATCGAGGATGATTCAGATTACGCACGTCCTGTAGTATCAGACCTTGCGATCGAATTACGAGGGAACATACAGACCAAGTTGGCCGAGTATGGTGCGACTGCACAGTCTCTTGAAAGTAGTTATCCGAGACGATTAATTTCAAAGATTTTGACGAAACTACCCGAGGCTGAACTTCGCAAAAGATTGACAAATCTTGACAAGACCAGGAAACGCCTGATGGAAGCGGGCCTCCTGGACAAAGAGGAGGCTCTACAAATACAAAGCAAAGGTATATCGACAGACATTATTGACGCGCTCTCAATCTATGTAAGCGATACAGAAAAGAAGCTAGATGTCTTTGACGATTTGTTCTCAAAGATAGAGATTTTTCAGAGAATACTTGGGAAACGTCTTCAGTTTAAACTACTACAAGTAAACGGTAGCTCTGGTTTCAGTATCGTCAGATTTGATGGTGTAACGCTACCACTCGCAGGTCTCTCATCTGGAGAGCAGCACGAGATTGTTTTAGTATATGAATTACTATTCAGAGTTGAAGAGAATAGTCTCATTCTGATTGATGAACCCGAACTCTCATTGCATGTTGCCTGGCAAAGTGAGTTTCTGAGCGATATCAGCGAAATCATTGCTTTAAGAAAGTTTCAAGTAATTATCGCAACCCATTCTCCTCAAGTTATAAATGAGAGGTGGGACTTAGCAGTAGAATTACAGGAACCCTATGCGGCGGAGAAGCTATGAACTCCGTTCAAAAAAGTATAACTCAGTATACAATCGCCAACGATATAAGGCAACGTCGACAAGTAACCCCAGAAAAAACGTTTATAGTGGTCGAGGGTACATCTGACCATAAGATATTTACAAAGCTTTTTGACGTAGCAAAGTGCGCGATCCTGGCGGCCGGAGGGAAGTCCATGGTGACAAAAACGCTAGACATTCTCGATGCGGATGCCGTTCGGGGAGTTCTCGGTATCGTTGATAATGATTTTGATTTTTTTCTTGGTAGATCGTACAGCTCGACCAATGTTGTAAACACATTCGTACATGATACTGAAGTTATGATGTTTCTCTCGGACGCATTTAATGCCTTGCTTGCGGAATTTGGAAATGAAGAGAGAATAGGAAACTTCTGCAATAAAGTCCACCTGCTTCGCGAAAAATTAATCGAATTACCTGGACCGCTTGGATATGCACGCCTCGCCTCACTTCGTGCGAAGAAGAATATTCTATTTGAAGGTCTGAACTTTAAATTCTTTAACGAAGATCTTACAACTGATCTTCCAAACCTGATATCCACTTTGATATCGAGAACTAAAGATTGTAATTCTAGTATATCTGAATTTACGGCGTTATTATCAGCTGAGATGAATAACGACGTGGCAATGGAGCATTTGTGCTGTGGACATGATTTGTGCGAAGTTCTTGCGCGGGCCTTTCGTGATGCTATCGGGAGAAATAAATCTGGAATAGGTGCTGCAGACGTGGAGAGGGCGTTGCGTCTGAGCTTTACTTTGCAGGATTTCGAAAAGACGAAATTGTTTGAGAGCATTGCCGATTGGAGTAGCCGAAACCCGAGCTGTTTGCTTTTAAGAGCGAAATCATAGCTTTCAACACTCCGGCTACGAATCTCCATTTCTCATGCATAAGTTCTGCGGATTTTCCGGAGCAGAGCGACCGAGTGAAATGGGATATCAAGAGAGTCAAGTGTCAGGCAGGATAAATGGCGTTGAGGCTCCACCTTATGAGTTTATGTCGAAGCACACCGAGTATGCGGCACCAGTCCGACCGCCTATCCGGTGCATCGCGCCATGTCTGCTTCCGGCATGAAATACCAAATGGCTTAACGACTGCATTGAGGTCGCAAGCCAACATAAATGGAAAGACAACATCGTCTGCCCTGGATTGACAAAGGCCGGACCGGGACGGACAAACCTGCCACGCTGTCAATGAGATACGAACGCTTACCCAGACCGCTCTCCCCCGTGCCGGTGGGTGCAGCCCTGCGCTTTTTTGGCAGCACATGAACCACCCAAAGCCCGGCCTCGCAGTCACCAACCTCGCAGCCTTCCGCGGCGAACGCCTCGTGCTCAGAGACCTCTCGTTCGACATCGCCCCCGGCGGCGCCCTCCTACTGTGGGGCGCCAACGGCTCCGGAAAAAGCACCCTGCTGCGGGTGCTGGCCGGGCTTAAGCGCCCCGATGCCGGCACCGTCCTGTGGCATAATGAGCCGGTGGAGCACGTCGCCTATCTCGGCCATCAGGAC
>JAYVUF010000146.1:0-3372 GCA_043788135.1 Actinomycetes bacterium | reverse complement strand
GAGATTGTTGATGGCATTAGCGTGGTCGAAGAGACCACACTTCCACAGGTGCTACATGATGTTGCCAGAGTAGGAACCACTTTCGAACTTGACCGTAGCTTCTCCCATGTCATTTATTTCGGAACGGGTCCAAATGAGACCTATCCTGATCGTCGTTTGAGTCCTGTTGGCCGTTATGAGTCTGAGGTAGATGAGCAATATGTTCCATATGTTCGCCCCCAAGAAAATGGTGGTCATGCGGATGTGCGATGGTTAGAAATTTCGAATAACCATCTCGAAACATTGCGCATCAACCTCGCAAAACCAGGGCAGGTTTCGGTCACCCCCCATCGCGCGAGTGAACTTGTATCCGCTACCCACGATGTCGATCTGAAGCCATCAGTAACTGTTGTTGCTATTGACACAATTCACCGGGGGGTTGGAACTGCTTCATGTGGACCTGACACTACCGCTCAATACCTCATCAAGCCGGGTAAATATACTTTGGCATACACCCTGACTTATAAATAGAGGACATGTGCAAGAGTTAGCAAAACGTTTTGAAGACCTATTTGCTCGTTCCCCAGAGGTGATAGCAGCGGCTCCCGGACGAGTGAATTTGATCGGTGAGCACATTGATTACAGCGATGGATTTGTCTTGCCATTTGCAATTGCGGATACAACCATGGTTGCAATGGCAAGAAGAACTGACAAGTTAATTCGAATTGTTTCCTTGCAGAAAAATACCGAGATTATTGAGATCTCGGTTGATCAATTAGCACCGCACGTTGGCGAGAGTTGGGCTCGATATGCGCTCGGGGTTCTCTGGGTGATGGAAATCGATAGTGGTGTCGAACTGCTTATTGATGGAAGAGTGCCGCTAGGAGCTGGTTTGTCATCTAGCGCTGCTTTAGAGTGCTCTGTCGCTACCGCCGTCAATCACCTGTTTAAAAAAGGTTTGTCGCTATCTGAACTAGTAAGAGCAACCCAGAAAGCAGAGAATGATTATGTGGGAGTTCCCTGCGGAGCCATGGATCAATCTGTTTCACTCATGGCGCAAGCAGGCTCCGCCCTTCTTTTAGATTGCCGTGATCTAACTTCAGAGAACATCCCATTTCTCATTGCGCCGCAAGGCTTTGAACTTCTCATTATCGATACCCAAGCCCACCATAAATTGACTGATGGGGGATACGCTGATCGTCGAGCTTCATGTGAAAAAGCGGTAGCGGAGCTTGGGATTACTTCACTTCGAGATATTTCTGTCGCGCAATATGCAGCCCGACAATCTGAACTCGATCCCGTGACCTATCTCCGTGGTTTCCATGCAGTTACGGAGATGAAACGAGTACTCGACGCTGTGAAGGCCTTGAAATCTAATAATTTTTCTCGTTTGGGCGAATTATTGAACCAATCTCACCGCTCACTCCGCGACGATTACATGGTCTCCTGTCCAGAATTAAACCTCGCAGTTGACACCGCTGTGAAGCTAGGGGCCCTAGGTGCTCGAATGGTCGGCGGAGGATTTGGTGGCAGTGCTATTGCCCTCATTAAAGCGGATCAAGTTAAACGCTATGAGGCCGCGATTCAAAAAGCATTTAGTGAAAAAGGATTTAAATCTCCCAGGTTCTTTACCTCATTGCCAAGTGCCGGAGCACGAGTCATACCCAGTTGAGAGTGCGTTCGATAGCCTTTTTCCAATTGAGTAATCCGATTTCAGATTGCGTTTGTGAAATCGATGGCGTCCAGCGGTGACTTTCCTGCCATTGCCCCATTAATTCCGACTTATTCTTCCAATAACCCACGGCTAGCCCAGCAGCATAAGCGGCTCCCAGTGCCGTTGTCTCAGCAACTATTGGCCTTGAAACTTCGATCTGCAAAATGTCAGCCTGCATCTGCATGCAGAGTTGGTTTTGAGTAATACCACCATCGACCCGCAATACTTGGATCCGAACTCCTGTCTCCTCTTCCATGGCCCGAATCACGTCGTGTGTCTGATAACAGATCGCCTCTAACGTAGCCCGTGCAATGTGAGCTTTCGTGGCCGCCCGAGTAAGCCCTACGATGACTCCGCGTGCATCGCTTCTCCAATAAGGTGCAAAGAGACCAGAGAAAGCCGGAACGAAATAGACCCCGCCATTATCTTCAACACTGGCTGCCAAAGTTTCGATCTCTGCTGAATGTGAAATTAATCCCAATTGATCCCGTAGCCATTGAACCGCTGAACCTGTTACTGCCACCGACCCTTCAAGCGCATATTTTGCAGGTTCATCACCCAATTTAAATGCGAGAGTTGTTAGAAGGCCCTTGTTGGATCGAATAATTTCGGTTCCGGTATTTATTAGTGCGAAATTGCCAGTTCCATATGTTGTCTTTGACTCGCCTTTTTCGAAACAGAGTTGACCAAGAAGTGCCGCATGCTGGTCACCAACGATTCCTGCGATTGGAATTCTGGCCCCGAATGCACCAGCAGGGGATGTGTAGCCATAAATTTCAGATGAACTCTTAATGCGTGCAAGTGAGGCTCGCATTATTCCAAACGCAGCGAGGAGTTCATCATCCCAATCTAAAGTTTCTAAATCCATCAACAACGTTCGGGATGCATTAGATACATCAGTCACGTGAATATTGTCTGCACTCAAGTTCCAGACTAACCATGAATCAATAGTGCCAAACCTGAGCACACCCTGTTCATGGGCGATTTGCACACTGGGCGAATTTCGAAGCATCCAGCTCATTTTGCTGGCAGAGAAATAAGGAGTCAAAGGAAGCCCGGTTTTAAAAGTGATTTTTTCGCCTCGGGGCGAATCCATCTCATCTAAAATTACCTGACTCCTAGTGTCTTGCCAAACGATGGCGTTTCCCAGAGGAACTCCAGTGATTGCACTCCAGGCGACGGTCGTTTCACGTTGATTGGTGATGCCAACCGCTGCTAAATCACCACCCGTGAGCCCCGCAGCCGATAAGGCCTCTTTTATCACCTCCTCGGTAGCCCTTAATATCTCCAACGGATCATGTTCCACCCATCCGGCTTGGGGTAGAAATTGCGTGTGTTCTCTTTGGGCAGTTGCAACTACAGATCCTGATTGGTCAAAGATCATAAAGCGGGTGCTCGTAGTTCCTTGATCTATCGCCCCGATGTATCCCATTCCCGTATTCTAGGGTTGTGGCCTCAAATAATTCAGTGCTTAATCCCGACCAACGTAAGTCCGATATCGAACTTTTGAAAGTTCAAGAATTCGATATTCTCGTAATTGGCGGAGGTGTAGTTGGTTGTGGAATAGCGCTTGATGCCGCGGCCCGTGGGCTCAGTGTCGCCCTGGTTGAAAGCAATGATTTTGCATCAGGGACTTCATCAAGGTCGAGCAAATTGATCCATGGTGGACTTCGTTATCT
>JAYVUF010000145.1:0-3309 GCA_043788135.1 Actinomycetes bacterium | reverse complement strand
GGGGTTGCACTCATGGTATTTGCTGCTGGTTTACTCTCCGATGCTATTCAAAATATGCAAGATCTCAAGTGGCTACCATTTCTCCGCCACCAATTATGGAATACATCTAGCGTCGTTTCAGAGAATTCAAATTTTGGAAATGCTCTTCACTCGTTGCTGGGATATGCAGAACGTCCAACTTCCTTACAGGCGCTCGTCTGGTTAGCCTATATAGCGATCGGAACTTCACTCTTTCTTAAGATGGGGCGGCGCAAAAAGCCCGTCTTAGTGTGACTCTCTTCTCGCTGCAGCTGGTTCTTCCACGCTCATTTCCATCGTTTTAAGGGTTAGCGACCAACTCACGAGCGAGCGAGTAATTGTTTGAACAGTTATTCCCAACTCGTTAAAAATTTGATCGCGCTTTGCGTGTTCCAAAAATACTAGTGGCACCCCAATAGAGTGAACTGGGAGTAAAAGTCCTTCTTCGCGAAGGAGTTCTGAAACCGTGCTGGCAATGCCTCCATGCTTAATACCATCTTCGATGACCACAATACTTCGATAACGCCTAGCCATAGTTATAAGGGAACGAGGAAGTGGCTTAACCCAACGAGGATCGATGACGGTTACACCAACACCCTCACGGTAAGCCTGAGCCGCGGCTTCCACTGACATGGTGGCCATGGCGCCAACGCTAATTAATAGGATATCCGCGCTCTCACCGCGATAGAGAACATCTATTCCATCCCGGCGTTCAAAGGCTGGAATATCGGGAGGGAGAACGCCTTTCGGATAGCGAATCAAAGAGGGAGCATCGCTGATGTCAAGGGCTTCACGAAGAGTTTCACGGAGCCTGGCACCGTCGCGCGGAGCTGCGACATGCAGCGTGGGAACAATTCCCGTGAGAGCCAGATCCCAAATCCCGTTGTGGGATGGACCATCATCACCGGTTACTCCGGCGCGATCCAAGACGAAGGTCACCCCCGCTTTATGCAGAGCAACATCTAATAAAAGTTGATCGAATGCCCGATTGAGAAAGGTTGAATAAATGGCAACCACGGGGTGTAGCCCGGCAAACGCCATTCCAGCGGCTGAGGTAGCCGCATGCTGTTCCGCAATTCCAACATCGAAAGTGCGATCCGGAAATGCCGATTGAAATTGGTCCAGCCCCGTAGGTCCCAGCATTGCGGCGGTAATAGCCACCACATCTGGACGCTCACCGCCAATTTCAACCAGTTCACGGGCAAAAGCCGAGGTCCACGACGGTCCCGATATTTTAACTGGCTGCCCAGTTTCCGGGTTTACAACGCCAACTGCGTGAAACTTTTCTGCCTCATCGTTAATTGCGGGAGCGTATCCCCTGCCTTTCTCGGTGATGACATGAACAATAACGGGAGCTTTAAAATTCTTAGCATGGATAAAGGCGCTCTCAAGGGCTTCAATATTGTGACCATCCACCGGTCCAAAATATTTAAGACCCAAATCTTCAAACATTCCCTGTGGCGCGATGATGTCTTTAATCCCTTTTTTGACGCCATGTAAGGTTTCGTAAATAGGTTGTCCTACAACGGGAGTCCGCTCCAAGACGTTCTTGCCCCAATCCAAAAACTTTTCATATCCACTCGTGGTGCGAAGAGTAGATAAATAGGTAGCCATTCCACCGATGGTTGGAGAGTAAGAGCGCTCGTTGTCGTTGACGATAATAACAATGGGAAGTTCAGAGCTAGCGGCAATATTGTTAAGGGCCTCCCAGGCCATTCCTCCAGTCAAGGCGCCATCTCCAACTATGCAGACGACGGTTCGATCCCTTATCCCTTGAACCCAAAAACCTCGGGCAACTCCATCTGCCCACGAGAGTGCCCCTGAAGCGTGCGAGTTTTCGATAACATCATGAGCAGATTCCTGGCGACTTGGATACCCCGCCAAACCACCCTTCTGACGTAATGAGTCGAATCCATCTTGGCGACCAGTCAAGATTTTATGAACATATGATTGATGGCCAGTGTCAAAGAGAATGACATCCTCAGGAGATTCAAAGATTCGATGTGCAGCAATCGTAAGTTCAACAACCCCTAAATTTGGACCGAGGTGACCTCCGCTTTTGGAGACCTTCTCAATCAGAAATTCCCGAATCTCACTCGCAAGCAGATTGAGTTGATCTAGGCTCAATTCTCGCAAATCCTGCGGAGCCTTTATGGCAGGCAAGATGATGGGGCTTGACATACCCAGATTCTACGCGACTGCCGTGTGTGATGCGAGGTAGAGAGGTAGATTAAAAATCAACCAAGTAAGGAGCGCAACACGTACTGCATAATGCCACCGTGCCGGTAATAATCCGCCTCGCCTGGTGTATCAATCCTCAGCTTTGCCTGAAAAATGATATCTCCCGCCTTCACGGTCAGAAACTTGGGAGCGGGACCACTATTGAGCGCTTGAATTCCAGTGATTTCAAAAGTTTCTGAACCCGTGATGTGAAGGTTCTCTACACTCTCGCCAGGTAAAAATTGCAGAGGAAGAACTCCCATGCCAATCAAATTGGACCGGTGAATTCGCTCGAATGATTCTGCAATGACAGCGCGAACTCCAAGCAGCGCAGTTCCTTTTGCAGCCCAATCACGAGAAGAGCCAGAGCCGTATTCTTTACCGGCAAGAATAACTAGCGGAATACCAGCAGCCTGATACTCACTAGATGCGTCATAAATTGTTGCTTGCTCACCATTGCGCAGAAAATTGCGGGTGAACCCACCCTCAACACCATCTAACAAAAGATTCTTCAATCGAATATTGGCAAAAGTTCCGCGAATCATGACTTCATGATTTCCGCGTCTGGAACCATAGGAATTGAAATCTAAACGCTCAATTCCGTGAGCTGCCAAATATTTACCTGCAGGTGAATCCACTTTTATATTTCCAGCTGGTGAAATGTGATCAGTAGTGACTGAATCACCGAGAATTGCCAAAACTCGCGCCTCAAAAATATCGGTCACCAGCTTCGGTTCGCGCGGCATTCCATCGAAATAAGGAGGCTTTCTCACATATGTGGAGCCGCTCTCCCACTCAAAGGTGTTACCTATTGGAGTCTCGAGCGAATTCCAACGGTAATCACCGTCGAAGACGGTTGCATAATCTTTTTTAAACATATCTGCAGAAATACATGAGGAGATAACAGAGTCAATTTCTTCTGCGGAGGGCCAGATATCCCTCAAATAGACCGGTGCACCCTGAAGATCATTGCCGATTGGATCAGTCTCAAAATCATGGTTCATAGTTCCGGTCAAAGCATATGCAACCACCAATGGAGGTGAAGCCAAATAATTCATTTTTACATCAGGG
>JAYVUF010000144.1:0-3592 GCA_043788135.1 Actinomycetes bacterium | reverse complement strand
CTACGACTTTCCCCGAAATATCGAAAATCGATGAACTCATCTTTTTCGCTCCTCAATTAAAATATTTTGCGGTTGGCTGCCTTAATAAGACATGACAGTTTTTACTGCTTTCATGATTGATGCAATTGATGGTATCGCGGCGTCTGCCATTCCTGGATTAGCGCTAATAGGAGCTCGGATGCCACCAACTCGAACAATTGGCCCTTTAAGAGAACTGAAATTGCGGTCGGTTGCTGTACTTGCAATCTCGGCAGTAATCGATCCAAATATTGGAGCCTCATCAAGAACCACAACGCGTCCATATCTCTTTACTGCACTACTAATTGCCTCTTCATCAAGTGGAAACAGAGTTCTCAAGTCGATGATTTCTACCGAAATTCCTTCAGCCTGCAAAGCTTGCGCCGCTTTCTGCGCCGTGACAATTGAGTACCCGTAAGAAATAATTACAGCATCAGTTCCCTCTCGGACACTTTTAGCTTTACCAAATGGAATAAAATAATCCTCGCCACCTATTTCTCCGCGGATACCAGATAGTTTTTTATGCATCAAAAAAATTACTGGATCTTCGGCACGAAGAGCGGTCTTGATAAGCCCTTTGACATCCATTGGCGTCGATGGCACTGCCACTGAAAGTCCTGGTGTTGATGCAAAAAGTGATTCTAATGAATTGCAATGGTGAGCGCCGCCTAGTGCAACGCCAGAGGTCGCACGGATAACGAGGGGCACTTTTCCATTGAACATAAAGCGAATTTTTGCGGCCTGATTGAGAATTTCATCCATAGCGCCAAAAGCAAAATCAATGAAGTTCAAATCTACAATAGGATGACAGCCATACATAGCAGCACCTACACCTGCTGATATCATTGCAGCTTCCGAAATTGGAGCATCCTTTACCCGGTTATTACCGAATTCTTGCGCCAACCCCTTTACCTGCGCAAAGTGGCCTCCGCGTTCAACGAGGTCAGTTCCGATAATAAAGATTCCATCATTTCTATTCATTTCCTCCCTGACACCAGATTGGAATGCCTCGGAGTAAGAAGGGCTCTGGACCTTCGTCGCTGTCGTAGTTGAATCCGTCATAGTTGAACTCCTAACATTCCTGAATCTATGTCGTCATAAATAGTTGAGATATCTGGCTCGGGTGAGTTCTGCGCGAAAACAATTGCATCTTCGATCTCAGCGCGTACAGATGCTCTCATATCTTCAATTTCCGATTGATTTGCGTAACCCTGACCTAAAACAACAGTTATGAAAAGATCAATTGGGTCTTTGGTTGTCTTCCAAAGCTCTATCTCTTCTAGCGTTCTGTACTGTCCTCTCTCGCCAACATTGTGCCCGTAGTAACGATAAGTAAGGGCATTAATGAAAGTTGGACCTTCACCTGCAAGTGCTCGCTCGCGAGCTTCGGAGGTATATTTGTGAACTTCAAGTACATCCATGCCATCAATATTGAAGGCTTTCATCCCAAAACTTTCCGCTCTTTTGGCGAGGTCTCCCCCACCAGTGACTCTGCCGGCAAAGGTTTCAACGGCATATTGGTTGTTATGAACGATGACGATCAATGGAAGTTTCCAGATAACGGCCATGTTTATGGCTTCCCAAGTTCTGCCAGTATTCATTCCTCCATCGCCGACGAAGCCAACTGATACTTTGTGATCGCCCTTTTGTTGAATACCGAGGGCAGCTCCCATTGCAATTCCAACTCCAGCACCGACAATTCCGTTTCCACCAAAGTGGCCTCTCGTGACATCACCAAGGTGCATAGAAGCACCGCGTCCTCCCGATATTCCGGTAGCACGTGTGAACAATTCAGCCATAATCTCCCGTGGCGTGAACCCTTTTGCGAGAGTGTGATGATGCGATCTGTGTGTTGTTGCAATGACATCAAGTTCGGCAAGAGCCGAAAGCACTCCTACTGCGACAGCTTCTTGGCCTGATGAATTATGCATACCGCCGGATACTTTGCCTCGAAGCGAAAGCTTGTCAGCCGTTTCTTCGAAATCTCGAATCACCATCATTTTTCGCAATAATGCGAGCGATGTTTTTTTATTTGGAGCACTCATGCTTCCACCTCACCTGGAGTTAGTACAACACACAAAGTATTTCCGGCCGGAACTTCTTCGTTGACTGCATACTTATGATTACCGAGAATTCCTGAAGTTTCTGCCGCTATATCAAGTGTGGTTTTATCTGTTTCTATGATGGCAATAATGTCTCCAGCGCTTATTTGATCTCCAGGCTGTTTCAACCATTCAAGCAGAACGACGTTATCCATGGCCATCCCTAGAGCTGGTACGAATATTTCCTCCATTTAATTCTCCCCTATCTCGTCATAGTCATCAGTTAAAACGGGCCAACAGCAAATGCACCATGTTCGATTTTCTGCTTGGCTACAAAGGAATTAGCGTCGGCCAAACCCCATTCAACAAGCCTTGGGCCAGAGCTCTGCGAGTACCAAGCAATATGTGGAGAAAGAAGCAGATTTTTTGTGCTGCGCAAAATTGAATCCAACGGGAGTGGCTCTTTTTCAAAAACATCAAGTCCTGCCCCATCGAGGTGGCCACTCTCTAAAGCTTCAACCAAGGCCTCTTCATCAATTAAGCCTCCGCGAGAAACGTTTACCAAAATAGATCCTCTTTGCATTAAGGCCAATTCTCGCCTTCCTATCATGTGGTGAGTTGACGGCAAATAAGGAGCATGCATACTTATAAATTTTGATTGTGAAAGCAATTCATCTAAGTCATCAACCATCGTTATGCCAGGAATTGATTCCTTTACAGCTGGATCAAATCCCAGAATATTCTTAAAAAATGGACTCATTTTTTGAATAAAATTTCGTCCGATTCGACCGCAACCAATTACACCAAGTGTCGAATCCTGTGATGATGCTATCTCTGCAATTTGTGTCGCCGGTTGCCATTGCCCTTCTCTGGTAGTTAACGTTCCTTGCATTACCCCGCGATGTAGAGCGAGAACCATAGCTGCAGCATGATTTGCAACTTCATTGAAAGCATACAAAGGTTGAAAAATCACGGAAATTTTGCGTTCCTTGGCCGCCACTAAATTAATGCTGTCAAGCCCTACCCCAAGTCGACTAACGCATTTTATGGATGAAGGTAGTGCGGCAATTTTTTCTTCTGTCATTTTGTGAAGGCTTACCACCAGCGCATCGCATCCAGCGGTCGTGGCCACGACATCTTCAACTGTCTCGACAGGCCCATATTTCATGGTAAATCCATGCTTTTCGGCGGGAACAGAGGCCCAAATAGGGTTGCCTATCGAACCTTCTGCAATTGCAATCGTCACACCACTCATTTGCCCTCCAGAGACTGATTCTGATAAGAAGTATACTGTATACAATCTGAGCGATTGGCGATAGTGTTGCGCCAACTTCTTTTCATGTCTACGAGCGAGGAATTTCAATGAATTTACCGTTGCCAAGGCCGGGGAAGGTCATCGCTGTTGGCCTTAACTACAAAGATCACGCCGCGGAAGCCGGTGTTCCACTACCTGAAGCCCCTGTCTTGTTCACCAAATTTACGACTTCTCTTATTCCAAATGGGGCATATATTGTGCGCCATAAAGGTGTGAC
>JAYVUF010000143.1:0-2311 GCA_043788135.1 Actinomycetes bacterium | reverse complement strand
TAAGTTTCTCGCCAGTTACTCCTGCGGCTGCATTTGTCACAAGTGATATGGCAAGGACTTCAGCGCCAAGGGCGTGTGCCGCTATAGCCTCAGGGACCGTTGACATTCCGACTAAATCAGCGCCAATTGTGCGCATCATTAAAATTTCTGCCGGGGTCTCGTATGTCGGACCACGCCAATGCACGTATACGCCTTCTTCGAGGGTTGCGTCTGCGCTTTTCACGATAGCGCGCAATCTCTTACTGTAAAGGTCGGTGAGATCCACGAAATGAGCACCGATTAGCGGGCTGGTCGCTGTCAGCGAAATATGGTCGCGTATGAGGACCGGTTGTCCTACCTTGAATGCAGTATTTATGCCCCCGCATGCGTTGGTTATCACGATTACTTTGCAACCGGCATTCACTGCCGCGCGAACACCGTGTACCACGGGCTCGATGCCTTTACCTTCGTATAAGTGCGTGCGACCTAGAAAAACTAGTGCTCGGATGTCTCCGATAAGGTATGAACGAATTTTTCCGGAGTGACCTGCAACTGTGGGCGGCAGGAAACCAACTACATCATCAGCGTTAAATTCATGCGTTGGATGACCGAGCGCATCGAGCGCTCCAACCCAACCTGAGCCCATGACTAGACCAATGTCGTGCTTTTCTACTCCGGTCAGGCGAGATATCTCCTTGGCCGCCAGTTGGGCAGTTCCAAGTGGGTCTAAATAAATTGGGTTGAGTTCAGTTTGCATCATGCGTCAATAATGTCACAGAGGACCGCGCCGTTACTGACGGTCTCGCCAATCAACACTGACATATTGGCGACGATTCCCGCCTTATGAGCCATGAGAGGTTGTTCCATTTTCATTGCCTCGAGGACAATAATCAATTCGCCAGCAATTACCGCATCACCTTCACTAACTGCGATTTTTACGACGGTACCTTGCATGGGGCTAGTAAGTCCATCGCCAGCAACCATCCCCCGCATGCCTTGTTTGGCACGGTGTCGCTTATGTACGGGATCTGGCGCATGAAGGACTACTTCGAGTCGATGTCCATCTACTTCAGCGACTAAATGCACGGGAGCCGCATGTGTTTGAACATGCATGTCCTTCTTTGTGTACATAGGGATTTCGTTTACAAATTCATTCTCGATGTAGCTCGTATAGATCGAAAAGTTTTCTGTGAAGGCAGGATCATTGACAATAGCGCGATGAAAAGGAAGTGCTGTTGCGAGTCCCTCAATTTGAAATTCATCGAGTGCTCTGCGTGCGCGTGCCAGGGCTTGCTCGCGAGAGTTGCCTGTGACAATTAATTTGGCAAGGAGTGAATCGAAATTTCCTCCGATGGTGTCCCCACTCTTAAAGCCAGCATCAACTCGAATGCCGGGACCTGAAGGGAGTTTCCATCGCGTGATACGACCGGGAGCTGGGAGAAAGGAGCGCCCTGGATCTTCGCCGTTTATGCGGAATTCAAACGAGTGTCCGCGAATGAAAGGGTCTTCAAAACCTAGTTCTTCGCCCATTGCAATTCTAAATTGTTCGCGCACTAGATCAATCCCAGTTATTTCTTCGCTTACAGGGTGCTCTACCTGCAGACGAGTATTTACCTCAAGGAAACTAATTGTTCCATCGACCCCGACCAAGAATTCGCAAGTACCGGCGCCGATGTATCCAGCCTCTTTCATGATGGCTTTGCTTGATCGATATAATTCAGCAGTTTGTGCATCTGTTAAAAATGGCGCTGGTGCTTCTTCAACAAGTTTCTGATGTCGACGTTGCAACGAGCAATCTCGTGAACTTACGACGACGGCGTGACCGGTTGCATCGATGAGGACTTGAGTTTCGACATGGCGGGGACGATCTAGATATCTCTCAACGAAACATTCGCCTCTTCCAAATCCGGCGATTGCCTCGCGTACCGCTGAAGCAAAGAGTTCGGGAATTTCCTCCATCGTGCGTGCGACCTTGAGCCCGCGACCACCGCCACCGTGTGCGGCTTTTATTGCAATAGGGAGGCCGTGCTCTCTAGCGAATTCCAAAACCTCTTCAAAGCCTTCAACTGGATCTGCTGTGCCTGCAACGAGCGGTGCACCAACTCTGGCAGCGATTTTTCGCGCTGATACTTTGTCACCTAGCAAGCGAATAGCCTCTGGAGGCGGTCCAATCCAAATTAATCCAGCATCTAGGACGGCTTGCGCAAAGTTGGCATTCTCGGATAAAAATCCGTAACCGGGATGAATAGCATCTGCCCCGGATGTGTTTGCTAGGTCAATGATTTTTTCAATATTCAAATAAGTCTCTGCCGCAGTCAACCCGCGTAAGGCA
>JAYVUF010000142.1:0-2192 GCA_043788135.1 Actinomycetes bacterium | reverse complement strand
GTTCACACCGCCAGCGGCTTGGTTGGCGAAGCCTACGCAGGAGACGAAGATGCGGGTTTAGCCGAAATCGACGGGATTATCCATGACGAAATTGCTCCTGTTCTCCTGGGCCAAGACGGATCGGCCATTGAGCTCTGTTGGGAGTTGGCTCGCCCAGCAACATGGAACATCCTGCGAGATCGCCGCTTGGGATTGGTTGCCTGCGCTTCACTGGATGTGACCTTGTGGGATCTTTTTGCCCGCGCCCTCGATGTTCCGCTCTGGAAACTTTGGGGTGGCTACCGTTCCAAAATTCCCGTCATCACAATAGGTGGATATTACGGAAGTGATTTAACAATCAAAGAGGAAGTCGAATACTTACTCAAAGAAGAATTCGCTGGAATGAAATTCAAAATTGGGGGCATGTCCCCTGAGGACGATGCTAAACGATTCAAAGAGGCACGAAAGGTCGGCGGAGAGAAATTCAGAATTGCTGTCGATGCAAATCAGGGTTACACGCCGGCAGAAGCAATTAAGTTTTCACAATTAGTGCAAGATGACAATTTACTTTGGTTCGAAGAGCCGTGTCAGTGGCAAAATGATCGCCGTGGAATGCGCGACGTTCGTTTCGCAGGTGGAGTGGCCGTGTGCGCGGGACAGAGTGAATTCTCCGCCGCTGGTTGCCGCGACTTGATGGAAACTGGCTCAATTGATTTTTGCAATTTCGACTCATCCTGGTCGGGCGGACCGACGGAGTGGCGGAAAGTCGCTGGTATGGCCACAGTTTACGACGTACGAATGGCACATCACGAAGAACCGCAAGTCGCCGCACACCTACTTGCATCTATTCCACACGGAACATATCTGGAATATTTTCATCCGATGCGAGATCCGATCTGGCATAACATGATCGCAAATCGCCCAAAACTAAAAGACGGATATATCCAACTGACAGATCGTCCAGGGCTTGGTTGGGATTTAGATCAAGATTACATCGCGAAGTATCGAATTTCGCATCGAGTTACAGATCTTAAACAGTAGACGCAGGTGAACTCTTTTTAGCGAGAATCCGCGGTACCAACGCCATCAATAGTCCAATAACGGTGGCAATTACACCAACTGTTATTGCGGGAGAGGCAATTCTGTCTATCGCAGAAGAGGCAATCTCACGCTGATAGTCAGCGATATCTGAATTTTCGGTTGCCCACTCCAAAGCAAATGGTATTGCGAAATGTGCCAGAACTCCCAAGATTCCGATTGAGAATATCTGGACCCCCGCAGTTTGTATGACTTTTCTTCCCTTAAGTAAAAACAACAAACCGACGAGCACTATCCAGAGCAACCAGAGCAGGAGCGCAAGATGCAGTACGTTCTTAATATTCGCGATCGCTTCGGACTGCTTACTGAGATCCAGTGTTGTAAATACAACGCCCTGCAAATCCTTTTTCGAAATTACGGTGGTCTTGGCCGCGCCATTTACTCGCGCGGCGACCTGATTGGCAAGACTCGAGAAATCAACTTTCACGGAATTAGATCCACTCAAGATTGCAGTAGAAATTTCATTGAGGGTTTTCTCTAAACTTCCACGAAATGCGCTGGATTCACCTAAAGAAGCGAGTGTTTTTTCTATCGTTTCTCGATTCTTCTGGATTTGCTGGGCTACTTTCGGATCCGAACCTTTTTCAATTTTATCAATCAGTGATGAAATTGCGGACTCGCTTTGTGAAAAGTTTTTAACGATCGCGGATGCAGAACCACCTATATGAGAAAGTCCGCCCACGATTAGATTCGCAGTAGTCGCCGCCAGCGCCAGAAACAGAACCAACCAGGACATGGTTGAGATAAAACCTACGGTGAATCGCTTTCCTGGACTCATAATAAAAAGTCTATAGCCAAGCCGCTAGAGACAAAAGAGGAGGAATTATAGAATTGCTAAAGCTTCCAACTTCGTCGCGAGCGCCTTGTCCGAGGGTTCGGTGAGGTGGGTCCCATCTGGGAAGGTAATTACCGGCACTGACTGCATTCCATTGTTGAGCTCCATGACGAAAGAGGCCGCAAGCTCATCATTTTCGATATTTATTTCCTTGTACTTAACACCACGCGAGTCAAGAAAGCGTTTTGAGCGTATGCAATCTCCGCACCAATTAGTGGAATAAATGATTAATTCGGTTATCGTCTCACTACTCATAAATTAAGGAACACTTCGAGGCCGA
>JAYVUF010000141.1:0-4805 GCA_043788135.1 Actinomycetes bacterium | reverse complement strand
GCTGGAGTCAGATTTTCTGAGAGTACTCTCACCGAGCGCTATTTCTCTCCTTTCTCGACTCTGACATCTAGTTAATCATCTAAACTAACCGTTTAGCCTTGTGATACTCAGGATTGGAAAGAGATGCATTTCTTAATTGTTGAGGATGAAGTAGAGATGGCTACTTTGATTCAACACGCTCTCGAAAATGAAAACACCAAAATATCAATTGCCTATGACGGTGAAATGGCGATAAGAAAACTGCAAACAGAAGAGTTCGATTTAGCGATTATGGATATCATGATTCCAAAAATCGATGGAATAGAGGTTGCTAAAAGAATACGACAGGCAGGGATAAATCTTCCGATACTTTTTCTTACAGCTCGAGATGCGGTCACCGATCGGGTAAGAGGGTTAGAAGTCGGTGGAGATGATTATCTTGTAAAACCATTTGAATTTATTGAGCTCCAAGCCCGAATAAAAGCGCTTACCCGTCGAGTCAATAAAAAGGGTAAGGATTTATTTGTCATTGGCGAGTTGCGCTTCGAAGTTTCATCGCAACAAGTCTTATTGGGTGGAAAACTCCTAACCTTGAGTCCAAAAGAGTTCTCCTTACTCCTATTCTTAGTTAGAAATTTGGGAACGTCTTTTTCTCGCCAACAAATCCTGGAAGAAGTTTGGGGTACAACAGACTTCATCGATCCAAATGTAGTCGATCAATATATTAGTTATCTCCGGAAGAAACTAGATAATAAGAATAATTCTCCAATAATCGAAACCATTAGAGGTGTTGGTTATCGCTTAAACAAAAGTGCAAACTGATGGCCATATCCTTTAAACTCAAGGTATCAATTGGCAGTTTGCTTTTAGCTTTAATTTTTCTTGGGTTGGGAAGTTTGGGAACAAATCACCTTTTGAAATCAGTAGAGAAGAATACGGCTCAGAGCATCTTAGATTCAGAGGTCAACTCGCTGCTTATTTCTATCTCGGCACTAGGAATCAATGGGTCCAAAGCGACTTTAGCTCCCAAGGTTCCAGGACAACTTGTCCTGGTAGTCGATCCGCAGGGAAAAATTCTTTTAAATTCGTTCTCCTCATTATCAGTGAGTGAGGTAGACCAACTGCTGATACACCCGAACCAGAAGATCTACAAGTTCCGTTCAAATGAAGGGGAATTCTGGATTTCAAAGCGAGTGCAAGATAGTCCGGGCGGAAAGTGGCAAATCGTCGTCGCACATAACGACGAAATAACCGCTACCTTCGCCCACAATACTTTTAAGCTCTTTGTTTATATAGGAATTCTCCTTCTTCTCATGGTGGTTTTCGGCTCTTGGATTCTTGCTAGGTACATTTTGTTACCTGTGACTCGAATCCAAAAACAGGCAGAAGCCATGATTGAAGAGGATTCAAATGAACTCCTGCCGGTCTCACCCGCCGGAGACGAACTGACTTATTTAGCTCTGACGCTTAACACGCTGCTTTCACGACTACATTCCTCACTTTCCCGCGAGCGGCAGTTGGTAGCTGATGTGAGCCACGAACTAAGGACACCGCTGGCAATTTTGCAAGGCAAACTCAAACTTCTAGAACGTCAAACAACCGGAGCTTCACATGAAGATTTGCTGGGACTGTCCAAGAATACCCAGCGAATAATCTCCCTTACCGAGAATTTACTATTTTTGGCTCATCCAAATTCCGGATCTGATTTAGCCGAAGTAAATGCAGTTGAAAGTCGGACGATTGTGGCGGAGGCAATTGATCATGCTCGTATTCTTGATGCAGGAAAGAATTTAAATATAGATTATGAGATAGCTTTTGACGGTGCTATTGCCATCTCACCAGAGAATTTGCATAGAGTCCTTGATAATCTACTTTCTAACGCAGTGGCCAATTGTGACTCCAACGCAAATATAGATCTACACTTTATTCAAAATAATGAATATGCAATCATAACAATTACCGATACAGGCCATGGATTTCCAGAAAATTTTATTCCAATCGCGTTCGAGAGATTTACTCGAGCAGATTCTTCGCGAGAGCGTGGGAGTGGTGGTTCCGGATTGGGACTATCTCTCGTAAAGTCCATAATTGATGCCAATGGCGGATTAATAACTATTAAAAATCGACCAAGTGGTGGGGCTGAAGTGCAAGCTCTTCTTAAATTGGTAACTTGAGAGTTCTCACAGAAACCGCCTTAAAAAGCGCAGGAGAAGTTTGGATCAACTACCTTTTACTTATCACCCCGTAGGTGTTGAAAATTCAAAGGTAGTGAAGAAATTCTTTGCTACTCGTAAATGTATAGGAAAGGCAAGTCATGTCAACCAATTCTAAATTTGCTCGCCGCTCAATGTTGGCTCTCGCAGTGGTTGCAACTTCATTCGTTGCACTCCCAGCCGTTTCAGCTAACGCAACCTCCATCACTCATCTCTCTGCTGTCGCAAAAGGCAAGTTTGAAGGCGTTGGCATGGGTGCAGCAAAGGGTAGTGTCACAGCACGTTTTACTCTTAACTCAACAAAGAACACCCTGTGCTACTCCATTACATCTCGCGGAATCACAGGCATAACTGGCGTCCACATCCACACCGGTGCAGCCGGAGTCAATGGCGGCGTTGCAGTCGCACTAGACCCAACCAAAATCGGCGTTAAAGGATCAACTTGCGTTGCAGTTGATGCAAAGACCTTATCCGCCATTGCAGCAAGTCCTTCCATGTATTACTTCAATGCACACACCGCAAAGTATCCAAATGGTGCAGTTCGTGGTCAACTGAAGTAACTTATATTCAAGTAACTTAAAAGGAGAGCAGATGGCCATGGTGCCATCTGCTCTCCTTTATTTTTTACCAATAACTCGTTCTATTCTTTCTAATCGAAAAGTCCTCCAGTTGAGAGAACTGGTTTGGAAGCACCTACGAATTGATAATATTTGCAAGTTTAATTCAAAATAACCTTCATCAATAATTCGTAAATTCTGCGGACGTCGTGGAATGCATGGTCCGTGCGGGAGTGCCTCGCTCCATTCTAAAGTCGATGCCATTTCGCTTCCATTAAGTTGGGACTACTAATTGCCCAACCAACGTTTATATTCGACGCAGAACGAGAACAGTTATGTCATCAGGGATTGATCTATCGGCCAATAATTTTATGATTTGGTCAATAACCTCTTGGGCTGATGCTGATGAATTCACGATCTGTCCCATTTGATGCATGTCATAATCAGATATTTCTAATATCCCATCACTAGCGCTCAGAAATGTGTCTCCAAACTCAAGTGAGATTTTCTTATCTTCCCACTGATTCGAAAGGCCTGTACCGAGTGGAAGATTCTCACTTGTGAGTTGAAGTAAAGTGCCATCTTTTCTAATTAATACAGACAATCCATGACCGGCATCTGCGTAGGTAATTTCGCCGCTAGAAGCGTTGAGTCGACCGTGAATTAAAGTAGCAAATGAGTTGGCTCTAATAAAATCACTTTTTAAAATTTCAGCAGCGATTCTGATAGCTTCTCCAGGAGAATGATCACGTGAGCCGGCGCGCAGTACTGCACGCACGGTAGCTGCAAGGATTGCGGACCCCACCCCCTTACCCATTACATCCGCGAGTGAAAACTCCATTCCATTTGGGCATTTATACCAGTCATAGAAATCACCACTAATAATATTTGCAGGTCGACAGTAACCTTTGATGTCATAGCCTAGAATCTCTATAGAGTGGTCAGGTAGTAAATCGCGTTGAATTTGGACAGCACGCTGATATTCTCTAGCCGTCATCATCTCTCGCTGGACCCAAAAGACAACATCTTCAAATAATGCAAGTTCTTCCACTGTAAATTTGCGTGGTTTTACGTTCCACGCACATAGTACGCCGACGTGTTCACCCGTGTCATTTTGAAGTGAATGTGCCACATATGACTTCAATTCGGGCGTATCGTTTAACAATTCCTTCGATTCTATTCGCGGATCTGTGTCTACGTTAGTTACTTCAAGAACGTCATCGCGCGTAAGAGTGAAGTCACAAAGGGTCTTCCCATCTTTCTTTTGGAGCACTGGAGTGCCAGATTCCATGCGAATCCAATCCCCATCGGCTCCAACCAGTCGAATAACCACATTATCAACTTTGAATAGGTGGCGGATTAGTTGTGCGACTCGACCCATCCGGGTCTCCCAATCTTGCTCTGCAACTGAATCCCTGCCACTTAATCGATTTGCCGGTAAATTTATTACCCCTGGAATATTTAATTCTAAAGTCTCAGTTTCTACATTCACTTTGAAATTCTCCGCATAATCTTCCAGTTGTTCTGTTCATTCTCACGTTCATAACTTAATTCGTGAACCAGCGCCCTAATCATTGCAAAACCTCTCCCGCTTTCCTCAAATTCGTTTGGCATTAAAGTATTTGTCAATTTAATATCTCCTGATTCACCGGTATCGCTAATACTTGCGTCGATAGAATCTTCCGAAATTCTTACGGTCAAAGTGCATGTGATCCCCTTGCTAGAATTAGCATGCCGGAAAACATTTGACATTAATTCTATCAATGCAGTCTCAAAAGACATTTGATCTTCTGATGAAATTTCCGGCGAGGCGGTCCAGATTCCATCCATTATTTCATGGATACGATCTAGGGTCTCTGGAGGTGCCAATAAAGTTACTGTATGAACGCGAGGGTCAGTCATTTTGATATGCATTTTCGAGTGTGGGATAGGCAGTAAAAATTCGATCCATATTGGTTAATTTCAGAACCATTTTCACCTGTTCGTTTGGCGCTACGATTCTTACATTACCTTCTGCCTGGCGCGCCAGTTTGAGACTTCCTATGAGTGCACCAAG
>JAYVUF010000140.1:0-2885 GCA_043788135.1 Actinomycetes bacterium | reverse complement strand
GGAGCGAACCGCCGCCTTCTCAAGGGCTCTCCAACCAGGTGTTGTTTTACGGGTATCTCGAATCTGACAGCGAGTACTGGAAATCTCATCAACCCACCTACGCGTTTGCGTGGCAATACCCGAGAGATGAGTCAAAAAATTTAAAGCCGTTCGCTCAGCCAAAAGTAATTCACGAGTCCGTCCCCTCGCTTCCAAAATAACCGTTCCGGCTACAACTTTCTGCCCATCTGAAATCGGAGTACTGATTTCGGCTATGCCCACATATTTCAATACACCTATCGCCACCGAGATACCCGAGATTACTCCTGGTTGACGCGCAACAAATTGCGCAAAATTTACTTGTGTCTCCGGAATAGTTGCATTAGAAGTGATATCGGAGGCACCTGCTAAATCCTCTGCTATGGCCATCGCAATTAGAGTCGCAACTGGATCAATCATTTTTTACTGCCAAAAAAGTTGAACTCCATTTTCCAGAATTATCCAATCGTTGAATAATCCGCTTCTCCCAATTAGTACTCATCTCGGAGAAGTCACTGCGCCAATGAGAACCACGGGATTCATGACGTTCCAGCGCCGAGCGCACAATTGCCGTTGCCAGAAAGTAAAGGTTTGAGACCTCCCACGCATCAACACCGGGGGTAGCGGTCTGTCTCGTACCTAACTGTTGTAAAGTCGCAAGAGTCGATTGCAGACTCTTCCCAGATCGCATTACTCCTGCTCCCTCACTCATTGCAAGTTGCAACGGGATCCGAACAGATGGATCTACTAGGACTTTTACTTCACTCTCCTCCTCTAAAGGCTCTGACTGGGGGGCCAGATTTTGGGCAATATGTTCTGAAATTCGTGCCCCGAAAACCAATCCCTCCAAAAGTGAATTGGAAGCGAGACGATTGGCTCCATGCGCTCCAGTACAAGCGCTTTCACCACATACATATAGTCCTTTGACCGTACTCTGACCATTGAGATCAACGAGCACACCCCCAGAGGCGTAGTGAGAGGCTGGGGAGACTGGGATGAATTGTTTTTTCGGATCAATTCCATTGACCATACATGAGGCAAAAATGGTCGGAAAGCGCTCTGAAAAATCTTTTACTCTTGTCGCATCTAGCCATACATGAGGGACGTGAGCTTCGCGCATTTGATTGAAGATCTCCTTGGCAACGATATCCCGAGGAGCAAGATCTGCTTGCGGATGCACACTCGCCATGAAAGCCTCACCCTTGTGATTGAGTAAAATAGCCCCTTCACCGCGAACCGCTTCACTTATAAGAGGTTGTTGCCCAGCGCTCGATGTATCACTCCATAAAACTGTAGGATGAAATTGAATAAATTCCACATCTGCTACGGCCGCCCCCGCTCGCAGCGCAAGCGCTACTCCATCACCAGTGGAGACTGATGGATTGGTCGTATGTGAATAAACCTGCCCTAGCCCACCAGTTGCAATAACCACTGCTCGCGCTAAAGCTCTTCCTACTCCTGAACTAGTTCCAGCACCAATCACATGCAGCGTTACTCCGCACACTTCTCCATCTTTGGATTGAAGTGCGTCAATGACCAGCGCGTGTTCAATGACTTCAATTCCTGAGTCATTTTGCACTGCTGCTAGTAAGGCTCGGCTAACTTCAGCCCCCGTTGCATCTCCGCCTGCATGCAAGATGCGATTACGGTGATGCCCACCTTCCCGAGTCAGAGCAATCTCTCCACTCTCGGCTTTATCAAAGACGGCACCTCGAGCAATTAGCTTTCGAACTGCCTCTGGCCCCTCAGTAACCAAAACATTTACCGCATCGATATCACAGAGCCCTGCGCCCGCAATCAAAGTATCTTCACGATGTTCTTCCGGAGTATCTCCTGGACCTAACGCCGCAGCAATTCCACCTTGCGCCCACTTGGTTGATCCTTCATCGATATATGACTTTGTTACCAGTAGAACTGAAAGATTAGCCGCGCGAGCATTTAAAGCTGTAGTTAAACCAGCAACTCCAGAGCCAATAACAATTACATCGGCTTGCGTTGTCCACCCAGGGGTGCCAGCAAATAACTTCATCCCATCGCTCCCATCGGCATATTGTCGATCAATCGGATCCCATTTATCCAACCGGCAACAATTCCACGCTTTCGCGTACTCTCCTTCTGCGCTAATTCAAAGGTCTCTTCATCTATTATTTCCGCATAATCCAATTTAAACCCTGGCTCACTTGCCAAGAGAAGGAGCATCTCATCATTACTAGCAGCTCGCAGAGCTTTATTAATTATTAAAGCGCTCTTATGTTCGCTCGGTGAGAGACGAACATTTCTTGAAGAGAGAGCCAGTCCCTGCGCATCTCTAACAGTTGGCACAGAGATTATCTCCACTGGAATCTTATTTTCCTTGACCCAGTTTGTTATTAAAAATAACTGTTGGAAATCTTTCTCGCCAAATATTGCATAGCGCGGCTTCACGATCTCGAAAAGCCTGTTCACTACTGTCAAAATTCCATCAAAATGTCCAACCCGATGTCTACCCTCGAATTTAGCACCTAGCTCTCCCGCGGAAATCTTTAGGATCTCACCTGGATAAATATCTGCATAACTAGGAGCCCAAACTTCGCTAGCCCCCGCGGCTCTTGCCTTCTGGGTATCTCCTAACAGGTTTTGTGGATATTTTTCCAAATCATCGACGTTCTCGAATTGCAACGGATTAACAAAAATAGAGACCACAACTCGCGAAGATAGTTTGCGAGCACGCCTAATGAGTTCCATATGCCCAGCATGTAGAGCGCCCATAGTAGGCACAAAGGCGATTGGTTCTTGCATATTGCTCCAGTCCTTTCAGGGTACCGGGCTCGGAAAATAAGTTTACCGCTTTAGATGCGTAAGCAGCTCTCGAACTAAACCGTGACCAA
>JAYVUF010000139.1:0-4585 GCA_043788135.1 Actinomycetes bacterium | reverse complement strand
AAAAAGGGCGTTCACGGCCAGCGCTGCTGACAAGACGATTAGTTTATCTGATTAAGAAGAAGAGTGGATACTCATTACTCAGGAACGATAAGCGCCTCTGAGTGAGCCCCGCACCCGTGATCAACTGAAACTACTCGGGCATCTTCCGGAGAGAGAGCATTTGCACAGACTCCAAAGGCTGAACGGAGCGATCCGGCAATAGGAATAAAGAAACCACATGAATGACAAGGCAAGGGAGCGTACTGAGCAATCGGAGTGTTAGGTCCTCGATCGCCCTCATACCAACGCTTGCTGGCAGCATCGCGACCAACGATGGAGAGTACGCGTGCGCGTCCTAACCCGAGTTCAAATAGTTCGGCGAGTGACAATTCTTCATCACCTGGAAGCGTTGCAAAGCCCGGGACTAGACGCAGATCATCTGCCGAGGTGGGAACGATATCCCCGACTCCGACATCGCCAGGTTCAATACGCGCCTTATATGGAATCCACTCGGGAGCAAGGAGAGAGTCTTGGCCTGGGAGTAGAACGACATCGGCCACCGTAGGTTCAGCCTGATCATCCACCTTGATGATAGTGACCGCCCAGCGCCAACCCGAATAACCGGGAAGAGATGACTCAAATAAGTAGGTAGCGATCCGCTCATCTTCTTGATCGATGGAGACCAGTTCGCCAACGAATTTAGGGTCCCGCGAATCTTCCATCGCAGCGTTGCGCGCAAGTTCTTGCGCACCAAATTTGTCAGCCATTTGCTAAGGGTAATGCGAAACGGCCCCCCATCAAACATTTAAAACTGGGAGGCCGTTTCACGGCGCTTCACGAGTGAAGTGGGAAAGTCCTCTTAGAAGTCCATATCAGCGGCCGGGTTGTTTACCCCAACAGCCTTGGGTTCTGGCTTATCTGTAACTACCGCTTCAGTGGTCAAGAAAAGAGCAGCGATAGATGCAGCATTTTGAAGCGCCGAACGAGTGACCTTGGCAGGATCGATGATTCCAGCAGCGATCATGTCGATGTACTCGCCAGTGATGGCGTTAAGTCCAAAACCTGATTCCAAGTTACGAACCTTTTCCACGACGACTCCACCTTCAAGACCAGCATTAATTGCAATCTGCTTAAGCGGTGCTTCGATACCGAATTCAACGATACGAGCTCCTGTCGCTTCATCTCCAGTCAATGAGAGTTTAGCGAGCGCAACCTTGCCTGCTTGTAGGAGTGCGACTCCACCGCCGGCGACAATGCCCTCTTCGACTGCAGCCTTGGCGTTACGGACGGCATCTTCAATGCGGTGCTTGCGCTCCTTGAGTTCGACCTCAGTCGCTGCACCTGCTTTGATAACTGCAACTCCACCAGCTAATTTGGCTAAACGCTCTTGCAACTTCTCACGATCGTAATCTGAATCGCTCTTCTCGATCTCGGCGCGAATCTGATTTACTCGACCCTTGATCTGCTCTTCGTTTCCGGATCCTTCAACGATTGTGGTCTCTTCTTTAGCAATCACAACTTTGCGAGCGCGTCCAAGCAGATCAATTGTTGCAGTTTCTAGTTTCAGACCAACTTCTTCTGAAATAACTGTTCCGCCGGTGAGAATTGCAATATCTTGCAGCATCGCCTTACGACGATCACCAAATCCTGGTGCCTTAACTGCTGCAGAGCGGAATGTTCCCCGGATCTTGTTAACAACGAGTGTTGCCAGCGCTTCACCTTCAACATCTTCAGCCAGAATCAAAAGTGGCTTACCCGATTGCATAACTTTTTCTAAAATAGGAAGTAGATCTTTTATATTTGAAATTTTAGAGTTGGCAATCAAAATATATGGATCTTCTAGAACTGCCTCCATGCGGTCGGAATCAGTTGTGAAGTACGGAGAGATATAACCCTTATCAAAGCGCATACCTTCGGTGAGCTCGAGTTCAAGCCCAAAGGTATTGCTCTCTTCAACGGTTATAACGCCTTCCTTGCCGACCTTATCCATCGCCTCAGCGATCATCTCTCCAATAGTTGTATCCGCTGCAGAGATAGATGCGGTTGCTGCAATCTGCTCTTTGGTATCAACAGTCTTAGCCATATTGCTAAGTTCTGCCGAGATCGCTTCTACTGCCTTTTCAATTCCACGCTTAAGAGCCATTGGGTTTGCGCCAGCAGCGACGTTACGAAGTCCTTCGCGCACCAATGCCTGAGCGAGAACGGTTGCTGTGGTTGTTCCATCTCCAGCAACATCATCCGTCTTCTTTGCAACTTCTTTAACTAACTCTGCGCCAATCTTCTCCCAAGGATCATCTAGATCGATCTCCTTAGCGATGGAGACACCATCGTTGGTGATCGTTGGTGCTCCCCACTTTTTCTCAAGAACTACATTGCGACCGCGGGGTCCAAGGGTTACTTTGACGGCGTCGGCGAGCGTGTTCATTCCTCGCTCCAAACCGCGGCGTGCCTCTTCGTTGAAGGCGATCATCTTTGCCATGTCTTTTATCTCCCTTTAATTTTCTTCAGTTGCTCTTTAGATAGCCATTTAGGCTAATCAGTCAAGTCATTATCACTCACCTATGGCGAGTGCTAACCAAACTCTAGCGAAAGGCAGTGCAGGCTTCCACTTGGGCGTTATGCCCAGGTGGGCTGACCCAGCCGGACGGTTGAAAGTGTGGAAAACCCTATAGTGCTTGGAGCAACCCCGGCGCTCACGGCCAAGGAGGTCATAGCAGCCACCATGGCTCCGTTATCAGTGCACAGGGCCGCTGGTGGACTCCGCAACTCAATCTTGGCTTCCAAACAACGGCGCTGGGCCTCAGCCCGAAGCCTGGAGTTAGCCGCTACTCCTCCCGCCACAATAAGGACCTCCATGCCGGTGTCGGTGCAGGCCCGAATGGCTTTTGATAAAAGGACATCAACCACTGCCTCCTGAAAGCTCGCCGCAATGTCGGCGCGGTGAGCTTTGGGGGTGGCTTGCAGGTATCGGCTGACCGCAGTCTTGAGCCCGCTAAAGGAGAAGTTGTATCCATCATCGGCAATTCCACGGGGGAAATTAATGGCAGTGCTATCGCCCTCCTGGGACAGTGCATCGATCGCCGGACCTCCCGGGAAATCCAATTCTAAAAGCCGGGCAATCTTGTCAAATGCTTCACCAGCGGCATCATCAATTGTCTGACCTAATATTTTTACCCCACGCGCCAAATCTTCGATATGAAGAATTGAACTGTGACCGCCGCTCACCAATAAACCAATAGCTGGGCGTAGCTCGCGAGATTCATCTAACGCATCCACTGCTAGGTGCGCGGAAAGATGGTTTACTCCATAGAGCGGCTTATCGAGTGCGAGCGCTAAGCCATGTGCTGCGCTCGTGCCTACCAACAGGGCACCGATCAAACCGGGGCCTGCGGTTACGCCAATAGCATCGAGGTCTGCAACTCTGATCCCCGCAATTTTCAGCGCCTCTTGAATAACATGTGGCATCGCCTCGAGGTGAGCGCGACTGGCGATTTCCGGGACAACTCCCCCAAAGCGCGCATGTTCTTCTACACTCGAGGAAATTACATTCGCCAGCAAGCGCCGCCCGTGAACGATTCCAACCGCGGTCTCATCGCACGAAGTTTCAATTCCTAAAATTAATGGTTGCGCACTCATTTACTTAGTTCTTTCCGCATCACTACTGCGGTCAATCCCGGACCGTAATAATTCAAGCGTTCTGAAATTTTTCGAAATCCATTTTCAAAATAGAGTGGCTCTGCCTGAACATTTCCAACTCGCATCTCAAGCATGATCGCTTCTACCTTTTGATTGCGTGACCAATCGATCAGGCGTTTTAATAATTCTCGGGCAATTCCACGCCTTCTAAATGCTGGCGTTACGGTAAGGGTCAAAATATCGGTGACTTCACCTGCAAGTGCTACCCCGGCATAACCAACTACTTTGCCTTCAAAAATTGCCACGAGGTACTGCCGGGATTTGCCCGAAAACTCCTCTTTGAATTGCTTCATACTCCAAGGATCTTCCGGATAAATAGTTTGCTCTAACGCATAAATTTCGACCAGATCAATCTGAGTCCACGGACGAAATTTCACCCCACGAGGAGCGGGGTGGGCATCTGGCTTGCGAATGTAAATCGGCTCTGCAATCGAGAGTGATGTGAGAGCAAGCGAGGCAATACCTAGAGCACTCGGAGGCTCAAGGTGGGTTGGAAGTAGAATCTCTGCAAAATCTTCGCGTTGTAGCGTTCGAGTGGGTGCAGCCAGTTTGCCGTGGAGATAGTGCTCGCAAAAAAACTCTCGTCTTCTAGCATTAATCGCCACAATAAACTCTTCATCTTTTATAACACTCGCCATAGCGGCAAGAGATGAGACCCCAACCCAAGGAATATTGCGTGCTAAAGCAAAAGCTTGCCCCAGGGCGATCCCAACCCGAAGTCCGGTAAAGGGGCCGGGTCCCATTGCAATCGCCACCAGATCTATATCTGGCTCTCCCTCCAGCACTTGAGCTACAAGCTTTGGCAGAACTTCCCCATGGGCCAATGGATCATCATGAAAAAGTTCGGTAACAACAGTTCCATCCTTAACCAAAGCTGCCGTGCTTCGATCAGTTGAGGTATCAATGACTA
>JAYVUF010000138.1:0-3194 GCA_043788135.1 Actinomycetes bacterium | reverse complement strand
ATGGCCTCTTGTTTCGCATCCGCTGCTGCTTTAGAAAGCTTAGCGTCCAATCCCACCCACAAACCGTAATAATAAGAGGCGCGTTCCGTCATCAAGGCGTCCGTGCGTTGCTTGTACTGCCTCCATAGCTTGGTGAAAGCGTTGTGAAGGAATCCATAGACGTAGCGGGCAATAGTAACATCAGATTTTCTCCCAATGAAGAAAATAGTACTAGAACGATGTTTGGAACCACCGCGCAGCATCCTCACGTTGAAGTGGTCCACGATAAGGGATTCAATATATTTGTGGGATGGGGGACGGCGGCAGTCGCCTTTGGCGCATTTGAAGTCCAGAGAAATAAACGGTTCTGCGGCAGTAGTACCATGACTGGCCGCATCTTCCGCCCGAATAGTGGCCAGGTCGATGTCGTGCTTCATAGCGTAAGCCCTAGCCTTGGCCATGGCGTTTTCCACTTCGCCTTGGTTATTTCCGGATTGATCGTAGGCTACTGCCAACATTTTGATTAGCTTGGAGGCGACTTCATCTGGGACCTCATCAATGCTCTTGAGTTGTGGTGTGTCTGGATTCATGGCAGCAATGATAACACGGATTAATGTAGCTGTCAATGGCAGTCTTGAGTCAGAGCTTCTGACTCCGGATTTCTTAATCAATGGCTCTTAGCCCAAATGAAACCAAACCCAAAATACTAATGAAACCCGAACCTAACCCTAATAAAACCCCAATTGGAAAACGCAAACAAGACTTATCAGATGAGTCCACGGCGACAGTACTCAAAGTGTGTAAAAGTCTGTTCCGGACAGATTTCGGCGGGCAAGCGGATAAAAGTGCAGTAGTGCGCAAAAAACTCGCCGCGTACGGTATTGATGCTGGACCCATAACATGTGCTGCTGTGATTAAACTGTGTGAAGAGCAAGTTGAAAGCTGTCGTCGTCGCTGTTTTCCACGCATGGATGAAGCGATCCGACGTGTTTGTGGTATTATCACTAAAGAAACCTCACCATAAGGGGACGGGAGTTGGGGAGGGAAACCTCCCCTTCTTCATATACTTGACAGCAGTGCTAATCTGTGTTATGGTTTTACATGACTCCAATCACACCCTCCTACGACGCCGAACACGCTGAACTCCTTTCCTCGTCTGCTTCTTCTTTTGAGGCGGATGAGCTAGCGGTAATTCTTGAGCTAAGCCAAGAAGAGGCTAGCGAGTAATGGGGATGGTCTTCGGCAGACCTTTCCTCAAAAGGAATTCATTCACTAGCACGTCGAAAGGCATCATGCTATAATCAAGCTTGACGCCCTCTTTTCTCAATTTCCAGTCTATGTAATTGAAGGATAACTGATCACGGTGGGAACCGCTGAGAAGTTCCTGCAGCCACTTTTCTCCAAAGTCTCTCACGGTCTGTGTGTTCCGGCGAATCATCAATCCTGTAGCGACCATGCCTTGATGCTCTGGATATCCCGCCAATCTTAGTTTGTTGAGATAGGCATCGATCAATTCTGGACTGTCTTTGTTAAGCCGCTTGCAGGCTTCTCCTTCTTCGTAGATACAGTCACGGCTCGGGTGGGCCATAAGCGTCATTTCTCCACGAAGGTAGTGGGACACAAAATCATCCAGGTTGCAACGTGGAGTAATCATGATGTCGCACGATACCCATAGATCAGCCTGGATATATCCGTGCGGGGTCAGCTTGACTGACCTGGCCTTTTGTACATTTGTCTTACTCCCGCCAAGTATTGGGTGTATTTCCCAGGCTCCACATCGTTCTGATTCTACCCGATCAGTGAAGCACACGTAGCGCCAATCTGGGGTAACAACCGTGGGTTGAACTAACTCCCCATAGCCTCCGGTTAAATAAGTGAAAATTACTTTCTTCACGGTTTCCAGACCAAGTGGGATGTGTCGGCTCGATTCCCACCGCGATACCAATGATAGAGATAAACCCCATTCATCATACAAATAGGATCTCCCTGAGCCACTACTCGGCGAAACAAGTCAGTATCCACGCCTAAAAGTCCATCTTGTGCTCCTCCTAATTCGTCCCACAAATCTTTGCGGAAGATTATGAGATGCCCACTGAACGGACTTAGTGATGTGACATCGGTGATGGTGTTGCGATATTTTTCTTGTCTCCGGATTCCATACCGTCTATGGTAACCATAATCATCTGTAAAAATATCCACATCATCAGGCACCTGCCACTGAGAGCCTACCCGATTGGTCATAGCCGTCCAACAACGCACATGTTGGTTATTGAGCAGATTCTCCTGAATGACAGTCCCAAAATCCGGCGTGGTGAAGCAAGTATCTGCATCTTTAAGAACCCCGTAGTCATGACCATACTTCAAAAGGTCCATGGAACGGTTATAAGCCGCCCCAAGATTCCTCATGGTGTCATAAGGCGTGAAATATTCGATCACGGTAGCGGGGCAGGTACGTGTATGGCTTGATTCGCCTCTATCGTCTTCAGGAACACTGCTTGATCAGCTGCAATCTTTTGTTGCGCAGTGGCTGCGTTTAGAGCGTCTAGTTTTTGCTGGGTCAGTTGTTGACCGGCAGCGGTATTAGCAGTGTTGTTACTAATGATGTTTGTGTGCGCAACATATCCAGCGGCGACGGCCCCAGCCGCTTGAAAAAACTGACCAGCATTCTTATTACGATTAGCTGTCAACTCAAACCCTCCCGCCGTGCGCAAGCTTTCCGAGCCACCAAAGTTACCCCAAGATTTGAAGGATTCGGACTTGGTACCGCTGGTAGCGGTGTATGAGATTGGGCCTTGACAAGAACAAAGCACCGTAACTAAGAGACTGAGTATGGTTGATATTAGCTTCATGGTAGGTTATTCGAAAATATTGTGCCTGTCGTTTCTGGTGACTGCTGGTGCGCCATAAACAGCGCCATAGTTGTTACCATAAGTAGCGTTTGGGGTCATGATTGGGCCACCAAAGGATGCAGCATGAGAGGTTACATCTGGGGACCAATCCGGACCTATGGTGCAAGATGACAGCACGATAATCAGGCTTGAGAGCAATAAGAGACGTTTTTTCATATTAATATTTAGGGTTGCGGGGTAAAAGAAAACTAAGCAGCGCTGGCTTCTGTGTAGCGGGCCAATCCTTTTTCCCAGAGGTCCACCCTGTTCTCTTCCGAAAGAAATGCTTTGAGCGCCTCTGGCACGTCTGGAACACTACCAGAGGTA
>JAYVUF010000137.1:0-8930 GCA_043788135.1 Actinomycetes bacterium | reverse complement strand
GTCCATGTGGTTGGTTCAATCGCGCTCGCTCGACTCCATAAAACCGGAATTTCCTGACCATCTCGGAGTAGATAACCAGTTCCAGTGCCAATAGTGTTGCTAAAAGGAGTGTAATTTCCGCGATGATCATGGTAGATCGAGGGAGTGATGCTGACTTCTTGAATCAAAAATGTAGGGGAACCAAGGGCCACTCCGTCAGCGGAAAGATCCGGCGCTCCGTCATAAAACATATTCCAGCGTTTATTGCCGGGTGACCAAACTGCTTTGTACTTACCAGCCGGCCACTTCACCTCAGCACTAAGAATCGCTATGCCTCCCGCAGGTAGTGGACCAAATTTCCAACCGACAGATTTTGCAGTACCTATTGCACGATGTTCAACATCAATAGATTTATGAAGGAGAGCTATCGGATCAACTATAAGATTGGTAGGAGCCGAACGATGTGGATCTCGTGAAAAAATGGAAGCTGGCTCAGTGTCAGCACCGATATCTTCTATATTTGCGGCGCGTAGTACGGGCAAGAAGAGTGATTGTGCTCCGCTAAACGCCATACCCACCCGACCATAATTTGCCATCAAATCAATATCACTAATTCGAGCAGAACGGACCGGACCAATTTGGGGAGGCAACTGATTACTAAAGACCGCTGCTAAGCGAGTGAGTCCACCTTCAACTTGTTCGATATAAATAACATCAGCGCTATCCAGGCCTATTTGCGGATGAGCGACTGGCGTATCGTCAATTTTTACGAATAGAACCGGTCCATTTTTTCCGGGTAAGCCAGTGAGAACATTGGTGGGAACCACGGGAATGGGTTTAGGAACTACTTGCGTTGCAGTTCCACATGCCGTGAGAACCAAAACGCTAGAAATGGCAAGAAAGTTGCCGATTAAAAATCGCGAGGAAATTTTTCCAAAGTTCATAACACATCCTCTTCAAATGAATAGATCTTTGGTAGCTTGGCTTTTCCGGCCAGGTGAAAGAGTCGATATATAGGTCGAGCACGTAATTTAGATACAGAACTCACGGCTTCCAGATGAATCGCTATTGCTAGCGTGATCTTCTCGGTGAGAACTGTTAATTCTTGCAGCAACGGCAGTGAGATCAGAACTTCTCCACCCCTGGCTGATTCCCGCAAAAATTTAAAAGATTCAGAGAGGGAGCGTTCTGCATCATTTCGTTCAATAATTGGTTCTTCCCGACTTACATAAGCCGATTGCATGAGGATCATATAGGTCGCTGGGTCGAGATCCGTTCGATGCGAAATTTCCAGCGCCAGAGCTGCTCGGCGCTGCAATAGCGCATCTAGATGCTCCCAGGATGTTTCTACCCGATGATGTAAACGATCGAGCCTTGAAGCCGAAAAGGAGAGATACCAGCCGAAAAGCAAAATGAGTAGCACTACTAATACCACTTTCATCGATCACGTCCCTTCTTCCAACTCGCGTTCTCTGAACCCAGGGCAACTTTGCCCTGCCCAGTCATAGCCACTTCATAGACGCTCATTATCTGGGAAGCAACGCTCCCCCAGTCGAATCGAATCGCCGAGTTCAAGCCATTTTCCGAGAGTTCCTGCAATCGTTGCGGGTTCTTAAGTAGGTCGATGGTCTTTCGAGCCAAATCCGCAGGATCTTCACTCTCGAAAGTGACGCCAGAATTTCCGACCGAAAGAAGGTCAACGAATGCAGGGATGTTGCTAGCTAATACTGGCGCACCAGCTGCCATTGCTTCTGCCAAAATTATTCCAAATGACTCTCCCCCAGTATTTGGAGCAATGTACAAATCTAAACTATTGAGAAATTCGACTTTCTCCAACTCATTAATTCGACCTAAAAAAAATACTCGTTTGGCAACATGAGGCTCTAATTTGGAGAGAACTTTCGCCGAATCACCTGGACCAACAATGATCAACTCCACGGTTGGTATCGCCTTTACGATTTTAGGGAACGCTTCCAGAAGGAGCGGTAACCCCTTGCGTGTCTCTTCAAAGCGACCCAAGAACCCAATTCGCATACCTTGAGGCTGAGAAGGAATATTTTTAGGAGTGGGCGGTGCGAAGCGAGCACAATCGATACCGTTAGAAATCACGACCGCTTCGGTGTCATAAAGATTTTTTAGGGTTTCTTGCGCCATTTCACTCACAGCGATTCGTGCACTCAATTTTTCAATCATTGGTTCAATTAGCGCACCAACAGATGCAATCGCTCTTAATTTGGGAGTCGATGCATGGAAAGTTCCTACCATCGCGCCTTCAGCTGCCCAGCAAGCGAGCAGTGAAATGGAAGGAATACCAGGTTCGTGCATATGTAAGAGATCAAAATCTCCTTGAGCTATCCACTGCCGGACCCTTGAAGCGGCAATTGGCCCAAATAAAACTCTCGCCACTGATCCATTGAAAGGAATTGGAACGGGCCGACCCGCGCTCACTAACCATTCATCAGTAACACTCTCTTCCTCGCTTACCGGAGCAATCACAGATACTTGATGTCCTTGAGCAATGAAATGTTCGGCTAGTTCGCGAATATGAATTTGAACTCCACCTGGAATATCCCATCCATACGGACATACCATTCCAATCTTAAGTGCACGGTTGATCATTCGCGTTCCTTAAAATCTCCGTCGATCCAAATCCTCTGCAACATGTGCCAGTCAGTGAGGTGTTGCTTTAAATTGCGGGCCAGCCGATCCGCGCTCTCTTGGATCATGAGCGCTGCCTTCTCCGAGTTACTACCAGTACCGGGGACTTCGATTGCAGGTTCGAATGTAATTTCTATTCCATTATCAATGTAGCGAACAAATGCCGTAAGAAGTGGGGCTCCAGTTTGAATTGATAAAAGCGCCGGACCTGCTGGCATTTTTGCGGGATATCCAAAAAAATCAACCGGAACGCCGTTTTTAGAGAGGTCTCGATCTGCTACTAACGCGATTAACCTGCCCTGCCGCAAACGTTGCGAAAGAAGAGCTAGCGAACGGGCGCTGGCATCAAGTACCTCCATACCCAGCGATTCACGGTAGGCCAAAAATTTTGTGAACAAGCGTTCGGGTTCGAGGTGTTCTGCGACGGTAACCACCGGGGCTCCGGTTTCACAATAGAACGCACCGGCGAGATCCCAGTTACCAGCATGTGGCAGAGAGACAATTGCGCCGGTTCCTGCAGCTAGCGCATCCCGCAAATAATGGTCATTGATTACCGTTGTGCGGCTTACGATATCTTTACTTGACCAAGTTGGAAGTCGAAATGTGTCACACCAATATCGTAGGTATGAACGCATTCCTTCTTTTACTACTGCCTGCAATTGAGTTTCCGTTAAATCCGGTAGAACTCGCAGGTAATTCGATCGTAATCGTTGTACTCCGATGGGATTTCGTTTGGTAATTTGATCTGCGGTCCATCTCATAAGGCTGTAAGCCTGTGCTTCTGGGAGCCATCCCATTATTTTCCATGCGGAAAAATATGCCAAATAACTTAGCGACACGGCTATAAGCCGGCTGTGGCGTGATAGACGATAATTAATCTTTCACCAACTGTGTAAACACTTGCGAGGGCTAATACCCAAGCCCCCACGGCTAATACGTATGGCACTCCTACACCCGCGAAAGCTAGTGCCAGAAAGATGATGATGAGGCGATCGGTACGCTCGGCTAAACCCCCGTTGCATTCAATACCAAGTCCTTCAGCTCGAGCCTTTATATAAGAGATCAGACCTCCTGCTATTAGCGCGAGGAGTAACACAGGTACAAGTCGATCGTGACTCTTCATGAGGAAATAAACGAGCGAGCCAAGAACTGCTGCGTCAGAAATTCGATCGAGAGTGGAATCCAGAAGTGCTCCCCATTTCGATCCTCCTGAATCCGAGATCCGAGCGAGGGTTCCATCCAGTAAATCGAAGAGAACGAAGAAGAGAGTCACAGCCGTACCCCAGAAATAATTTCCGCGACTAAAAAAGAAAATTGCACTCACAGTTGATCCCAATCCTCCGATCGCGCTCAGAAGGTTGGCTGTCACACCTATTGAAAGCAAGCCTCGACATAAAGGAAGAATCGCTTTTGTCACGGGTGCTTTGATTGACGCTGAAATCACCATTGCATCGTAGGCTCGGGTACTGTGTCAGACCTAATTAGATCCCCTAAAGTCGCAGTAGTAGGGAAAAAATCTGAACTTCTAGCCCAAGAATTAGGTTCTCCCTCAGCTGACCTTGAAAGTTGCGATCTCGCGCTCTTCCTCGTGAGTGCGCAGGACGGGATAGTTTCAGCAGACCTGGAAAAATGGCGGTTGGCGCGCGATCTCTATATCCCTTCACTTGTCATCATTTGCGACCTCAACGCAGGTGAAATTGATTTCGAAGATATGACTGCGATAGCCGGGAAGATGCTCGACGATGTCGTTACCCCCTATCTGGTTTTGCATAGTGATGACGGAGCACCAGCCGCGTTAATTAATTTAGAAACTTTGACGGTTATTGATTACTCCCACCAGCCCGCCCTCTCTCAAGCCGCTGACCCTGAGCATATTGAACTGGTCGCTGAATTTCGGGAGGAGTACTTAGAGGAGATAGGCATTGCGGGCGAAGGCGCCTTTTCAGCTGGCCTACTTTTTCCAGCGCTGGCATGGATCGAAGGTACCCGTATGGGTTTGGATCAGATAGAAAATTATTTAAGCCAGGTTCCAATGATCGGCTAACTGGTTTCGAGTTTCTTGCAATAACTCTGAGATCACTTTGGTCTTTCCAATCACGGGCATGAAATTGGAATCTCCAGCCCAGCGCGGGACAACATGTTGGTGAATATGCTCAGCAATACCAGCGCCAGAAACTGCACCCTGATTCATTCCCAAATTGAAACCTGCGGGGTTCGCAATTTTCCTTAAAACTTTCATCGCGTGTGCAGTCAGCGCCAGAATCTCATCGCGTTCTACCTCTGTTAGATCTGTTAAATCTGCTATGTGTCGATAGGTGCAAATAAGCAGATGACCCGCGTTGTAGGGGTAAAGATTCATAACCACATACGCCTGCACACCTCTTGCGACAATTAGCCCTTCCTTGTCGCTAAGGGCGGGGATGCGACAGAACGGACACGCAATTTCATTGCCTGGCAATGGTCTATTCTCGCCGGATATATAAGCACTTCGATGCGGCGCCCATAATCTGGACCAACTATCCGGCATCCCCACACCACCGAAAATTTCTTGCTCCATGGTTATTTAAATCTGCGTACGGTTAGAGATGGCAGAAGTAACTTCAGATATGGCGTCAAGGATCGAAATTCCATTCCTCTGCTCCCCGTTGCGGTAACGGAAAGAGACGGCGTTATTTTTCTGATCTTCTTCGCCTGCAATCATCATGAATGGAATCTTCTCCAGTTGCGCATTTCGAACTTTCTTCTGCATCCGATCATCAGAGGAATCAACATCAATTCGAATACCTGCCTTGCGCATTTGTGCTGCAACTCCTTGCAGGTAAGGCAAGAAGGTTTCTGCGACTGGGATAGCCCGAACTTGAACCGGGGCAAGCCATGGAGGGAAGGCACCTGCATAATGTTCGGTGAGCACGCCGAAGAAACGTTCTATTGATCCAAATAACGCGCGGTGGATCATTACTGGTTGTTGACGGGAACCATCAGAAGCCTGGTACTCCAGATCAAAACGTTGTGGAAGTTGGAAATCGACTTGGATCGTCGACATCTGCCAAGTCCGTCCTATAGCGTCCCGAGCTTGAACAGAGATCTTTGGGCCATAGAAAGCTGCACCTTGCGGATCAAGAACGAACTCTAGGTTCTGCTTTTCCGCGGCAATTCGAAGAGCTTCTGTGGCTTCATTCCACGCTTCATCGGAACCGACTGACTTGGCGGGATTGCGCGTGGAAAGTTCGAGGTAGAAATCATTTAGTCCGTAATCTCGGAGCAGATTAAGAACAAATGTGAGGAGCGAATCCAGCTCCCCCATCATCTGATCTTTGGTGCAATAGATGTGTGCATCATCTTGGGTGAATCCGCGGGCTCGGGTCAAGCCATGAATTACGCCCGACTTCTCATAACGATAAACGGTTCCAAATTCAAAGAGTCGCAAGGGCAAATCACGATATGAGCGACTGTTAGATTTGTAAATCAAATTGTGGAAGGGACAGTTCATTGGTTTCATGTAGTACTTCTGCCCTTGGCGCTTTATGGTTCCATCTGCATGAAGTTCTTCATCCATCACCATTGGTGGATACATTCCTTCTGAGTACCAATCTAGATGTCCAGAAGTTTCAAAGAGGGTCGCCTTAGTGAGATGCGGGGAATACACGAATTGGTATCCCTCCTCCTCATGGCGCTCTCTTGAGTAATCTTCCATTGCGCGCCGGATAATTCCACCCTTGGGATGGAAGACTGCCAACCCTGAACCGATCTCCTCTGGAAAAGAAAATAAATCGAGTTCACTTCCCAATTTACGATGGTCGCGTTTCTCTGCTTCTAATAAAAATTCCAGATATTTATCTAGAGCTTCTTGGGTTGGCCAAGCTGTTCCATAAATTCTTTGTAACATGGGATTTTTTTCCGAACCGCGCCAATAGGCTCCCGCTGATCGCATTAATTTAAAGGCTGGGATAAGTTTTGTCGAAGGTAGATGCGGACCGCGACAAAGATCCTTCCAGACTGGCTCTCCATCCCTACCTAAATTGTCATAGATGGTTAATTCCGCACCACCAATTTCTACTGACGCCTCATCATCTCCACTTTTTAATCCGACGAGCTCACATTTATAAGGTTCAGATTTTAACTCTTCGAGTGCTTGCGCTTCGCTCACCACGCGCCGACGAAATCTTTGTCCAGCTTTGACTATTTTGCGCATCGCAGACTCGAGCTTCTCTAAATCCTCTGGAGTAAAGGGTTTCAGGGGATCGAAGTCGTAATAGAAACCATCTTTAATTGGAGGACCGATCCCCAATTTGGACTCTGGGAAGAGCTCTTGTACCGCTTGAGCAAGAACGTGAGCGGTTGAATGACGCAGTACCGCCAGACCTTCTGGTGAATCTATTTCAATCGCTTCAATCACATCACCAGATTGAAGTTCGCTCCACAGATCACGGAGCTCTCCATTAATCCGAGCAACCACCACCGTTGGATTTTGGGCAAAAAGGTGGGTTGGCCTTTGATCAGAGTCGATGTGTTGGCTAACTCCATTGATAGTCACGGTGATCTGAGAAGACATGCGCTCAGCCTACCGAATCAGATTGTGCCGTTCTCCACAATATCTGGAAGAACTCCTCGCAGGAGCCGTCTACCCGCAATCTTCGCTCCCCCACACTTGATACTGGACTACAAATGCGCAAGCTGGAAAGAGCGAGGATCGAATCTATGGACTCAAGTTGATTGCGCCTTATGACTCCTTCGACAGCCAGCCCCAGATCCAAAGCAACCTGACGCATAGTTCCGGGGAGAACTCCTACCTCCAGCGTTGGTGTAACCCACTCACCATCTAGGTGGAATAGATAGGTGCAGGTTGCACCTTCTCCGACTCGACCAAACTCATCTACCAACAAAACTTCATCAAAGCCTTCAATCTGAGCGGACCTAAGGAGATCCAAATTTTCCCAGTAAGGAAATTTTTTGTGCTTCCCCACTCCTGCAGTTCTACCTTCTTGAATTTTTAATCTTAAGGCTGCACTATTTTGGCTATAAGGGGCCGTAGAGAGCGAAAAATGGGAGCCAAAAGAGAGTCGCAACCTAGCAAGAGGTTCCTTCGGTAATTGATTGATACTGGTCAGCACGTGGCTTCGATCAGGAATCGGAATTTTCAACTCCTGGCACGCCTGTTCCGCTCTCTCCATGTGCCGATCAAAGAAAAATGGTCGCCCATTTACGAGCAAAATTGTTTCGAAAACTCCTCTCCCATATTGCCAACCCTCTTCATCCACTCCACCTGCAATTCCGATAAGCCGGTTTGCTTTGAGCTGAGTTTCTCTCCATTCTTGATGGGCGTCACTCGGCCAGGTGATGCCCGCTCCTGCCCCAAAATAAAGATTCTTCTCCTGGAGCCAGAAAGTTCGTATTGCAACTCCAAGCACGGCCATATGACCCTCGATATATCCGATGAGGCCACAATAAAATTCTCGCGGGGTGGGTTCCTTGCTTTCAATAATGTGCAGGGCCGATTCTTTCGGAGCACCACTCACAGATCCTGCAGGGAGTAGCGCTTGAAATATTTCACTCCATGTTTTTCCGCTCTGTAACGTGCCTGAAATATCTGATACCAGGTGATGAAGGCCTGGATGTTTTTCGGTGCGTAGGAAATCAGTAACTTCGACAGTTCCAGTTTCACAGATTCGACTTAAGTCATTTCGCATCAGGTCGACAATCATGATGTTCTCGGCTTGATCTTTCTCTCCAAAGAGTGAACCCCCCGAAATATTCTGAGTTCCTTTTATTGGGCTGGTCGTGATCACATTATTCTCACGTTTCAAAAATAACTCTGGGGTAGCGCTTGAAATCTCTAAACCAGGAAGTCTCAAGAATGCTGCATAGGGCGCAGCGTTATCTAGCAATAGTTGAGCAAAGAGAGAGTCAAGCGACTTATCTGGGAAAGGAGTAGTAAGAGTTCGACAAGCATTCGCCTGATAGACCTCTCCTCTAGCAATTTGCTCTCTAATATCTTCGACATATTGGTAGAACTGCTCCCTGCCAATTGAACTCTCCCAAACACTCTCAAGCGGTTCCCATGGATCTGTTTGAGGAAAAGGTTCATTGAGCGCAATGGTAGAAAACCGAGCAAATTGATTAGCGCCTTCAAAGGTGATAGCAATAGCCCAGAATCCACCACTTTCCAGGCGATGGGGATCTGAAGTTATCTCAACTAAATCTGTGGCGAGAATTCCGTTCATCCAGAAGAAAGATGCACCACTTTCCATATCCTCACTGTAGAGATAATTTCATTTCACGACCAACCAAAGGCC